>JAEDMC010000039.1 GCA_016303225.1 Kiritimatiellia bacterium | reverse complement strand
TGGTAGTACTGGTTGAAGGCGTAGAACATGACGTTCACGCCGAGCTTGTAGGCCTGGTCGGCGACTTCGGCGGAGGCGCCGGAGTGGTCGTCTTTCCAGGCGTCGTTGATGTCGCCCGGATGGTAGAAGACGCACCAGCGGCCTTCGTCACGAATGCCCATCGCACGGTAGCCGGCATGGTGCCAGAACGGCGGTGCGCCGTCCGGGAAGACATACGGACGCTGATAGATCGTGTCGTCGTTGGAGATGTCGACGAGGGGCTTGCCGGGGAAGACGCGCCGGAGGAGGTTGCGCACCTGTCCGTCGAAATAGCCGCCACCATTGTCGATGAAGAGCATACCGCCTTCGACAAGGCAGTAGTCACGCAGGATCTTCACCTCCTTGTCGGAGACGTTGATGCCTCTCATGCCGGTCAGGAACACGAACGGCGGCGATTTCTTCTTCGGGAAGAACTTCAGGCGCTCGATCTCGCGGAACTCGGTGTCCTTCGCGATCTTCATGCCCGTCCACTCGTGGAACTTGATGAGAAGGTTGTAGTCCGCTCCCTTGCCCATGTCCTGGTCCCAGTCGCCACCGCGGTACTTGAGGCGGATGAAGCGAACCGCCGAACCGGCCATGCCCTCCGGCCAGCCGCCGTTGCCCTTGCCGCCCTTGCCGAGGCCGGATGTCGCTGTCGCCTGATAGGTGTCGCGGGACTCGTTCTCGAGCTCGACCAGCGTCTTCACGTCGTCGATGTTCATGCGCTCGAGGATGTAGGGCGAAAACGGATTGATCGTGAGCTTCTTCTGCTTCTTCTGCTTCTTCATCTTCTTGACGACGACCTGCTGCTGCATTTCGCCGCTGCCCTGAGGCAGTCCGTACGGCTCCTCCCAGCCCCACATGAACATCAGGTACGGCAGGAACAAGACCGCGAGGAAGAGCGAAATCGCCCAATAGACCGAGCTGCGCCAGCGCGGATCCTTGCCGCCGGTCTTGGCGGAGACGATCAGGTCGCCGCCGACGTCACGTCCGCCGATCGGCATCTTGCTGACGCCGTAAATCCGCCGCGCCGCGACCGAAAGGAGCGCCACGAGGAGGAAGAGCGGCCAGAGGGATGCGAAGAACCCGAAGAAGAAGGAGCCGGTCCACAGGTTGTTGCGCATCACGGCATCAAACGCCTTGTGGTCAGCGACGTTCAGGATGTCCGCCGCGGCCATGGTCCAGCGGAAGACCGCGAAGCCGAGCGCAAACGCCGCGGCCCACGCGAGCTGGAAGAGGCGGAAGACGAACGGCTTCTTGAGAATCGCCAAGAGTGTCGCAAGCGCGCAGAGAACCGCCGCGCCGACCGAAGCCCACGCGAGACGCGTCCCGTAGACGAGATGACCCGCGTTCTCGAGATAGCGCGTCATCACCTCGTCCAGTCCCGCCCAACGGACCCAGTAGCCGTCCGCAAGGAATGCACAGCCGGTCATCAGGAGCGAGAGCCCCGTAAAGCCGATCGCAAAGCGCAACGGCACGCTCCGTCGCGACTGCCAGCGCCAGAGGACCGTGAAGAACTTCACGAGTCCGCTGGAAAGCTTGGCGTTCCAGCGCTCGATGAGGTTCAGGAGTTTTTCAAAGTATTCCATCAGTCAAGGGTGAGATCGTCGCCGTATTCAAATTCCTTCTTCGGGGGAAGCGGCTGCACTTCTGGCGGAACGACCTTGCCGTCGGCTCCGACTGTCGCGTTGGTCGCGGAACCGTCAGCGGCTGCGGCCGGAGCGGCGGTCCCGCCCTTCTTCGCCGCCTCGGCGGCCTTGGCCTTCGCCTCCGCTTCGGCCTTCGCCTCGGCCGCAGCCTTCTCCTCGGCCTTCTTGCGGCGCTCGGCCTCTTCCTTCTGGCGGTTCTCCTCGGTGCGGATCTCATTGATCGCGCTCGGAGACTTCACGCCGTAGACGGTCCAGTCCTTGAAGAGGGAAATGCTGGTCGCCGCCGTGAGGATGAAGTGTCCGATGATGGAGTAGACGACCGCCTTGGCCATGATCGACTTGCCGATGCCGGTGAGAAGATCGTCCGGATGAATTGTCTTCGTTTCTGTTGCCATGTCGTTTACCCTTCTTTATTAAATTCCAGATTTCAAATTTCAGATCTCAGATTTTCGATTTGGGATTCTGCCGCTAGTCGTCTGGCTGTCCGGTCAGGATCAGCTTCGCGCCGGATTCGCTGACCGCCTGGATGAGCGGATTGAACTCCTTGTGAGAGAGCGAATTGTGAATCGCCACATGGACTGCGAGCGACTTGTCGGCATCCACGAACGGCTTCAGCAGCGCGGCCACTTCGTTCGCGCCGACCTTCTGCCCCTGGAACCAGATGTCGCCGTTGCGGTCCATCGTCACGGACTGCTTGGCGGCCTCCTGCTGCTCGAGATCGGAGGAGCTCGGCTCCTCCATGTCGACGTTCGCCGTCTTCATGAAGTTTGACGCGAGCATGAAGAAGATGATCAGCAGGAAGGCGATGTCGCCCATGGAGGAGAGCGGCAGGACCAAGCTCGGTTTCTTTCGTCTTCTGATTGCCATTTTCGTTTAGTCCGTGAGGATGGCCACGACACCGCCGGCGGCGGCAATGGCGGTCACGACCTGATAGTAGCGCTCGTAGGGCACGTCGTCGGAGGTCTCGACCGAGACGTTCTTGTGCTTCTCGTCCATCTGGGGGAAGTTCTTCTTCCAGAGGAACTGCTTCAGCTCGTTCATCGTCACTTCCTTCTCGCCTTCCTTGCCTCCGTCCGAAACCGTGATGCGGTCCTTCATGAGGTTGATGGTCGGCGTGTCGGACTGCTGGTTCTGCTGCTGAGGCGGCGTGGCGGCGGACGGCATGTCCACCTTGCGTCCCCACGGGCGCGCCAGTGTCGTCGTGAGGATGAAGAAGATGATGAGCAGGTTCGCGATGTCCGAGAATGACGTCAGATCCGGCTCGATGTCACCTTGCCGCTTTTTGCCGATACGCTTCACTGTTCAGTTGATAGTTGGTAGATGGCAGTTGGTAGCCAGGGCCTGCGATTTACGGGGCGACGGCTTGGGCGAAATCGGCGATCGAGGTCTCGAGCTGGACGTTCCACTCCTCGACCTTCTTCTGGAACATGTTGTAGGCGACGACGCCCGGAATCGCGATGATCAGGCCCGCGGCCGTCGTGATCAGCGCTTCCGAAATGCCGCCAGCAACCGCGCCGGCGTCAAGGCCCGCGGCCTCGGCCATCACGGCGAACGAGTTGATCATGCCCGTCACGGTGCCGCACATGCCGATCAGCGGGGAGATGGACGAGACGAGCACCATCGTGCCGAGGCGCTTCTCAAGCCCGCTCATCGCCTTCGGCGCATAGTCTTCCATCGCCTTGGTGACGCCGGCTTCGATCTCCGGCTCGGACTTCCCCTTTTGGTAAAGACGCGTGAACTTCTCAAGTCCCGTGAGGAGCACGGCGGCTACAGGGCCCTCCGAGTTGCGGCAGGCCTCGACGGCCGCGGCGATGTCACCGTCCGTCACAGCCTGCACGACCTTCTCGCGCAGGGCCTTCGGGTCCAGCTTGGCGGCGGCACGAAATGCGCGACAGCGGTCGATGATCACGGCGACCATCACAATCGAGCAGATCAAGAGGGGCAGCATCATCCAGCCGCCGTCCATCAGATAATTCATCATGGCTTGTGTTCTCCTTAAGTTTAAATTACCGTTCCAGCTTCTTCAGGAAGTTCGCGGCCTGCTTGGCGCTGCTGCCGCCCGGATACTCCTCGAGGAGCCGGCGGAACTTGGCGATTGCGTCGGCACGGTTGCCGAGACGATGGCAAACGACGCCCCACTTGAGAAGCATCTCGTCGAGCCACGGCGCGTCCGGATAGTCCTGGAAGACGCGGTCCAGCGTCTCCTGGGCGCGGTTGTAGTCGCGGATCGAGATGTAGTAGTCGATGACCTTCTTGATCGCCTCGCCTGCGAACGAGGAGTTCGGATAGGCGTCGGCGCAGCGCTTGAACGCGACCATGGCAGAGGAGTAGTCGGGCTTCGAGCCGAACTGCGCGGACATCTTGGCGTTCTGCTCCATGATCTCGCCGATGCGGAACTGGGCCTCAGGCTTGAGCGGGGAGTTCTCCATCTGAATGATCGAGTTGTAGACCTGAATCGCGCTCCTGCGGGATTCATCCGTGTCCTTCAGGCGGTTGGCGTTCGCAATCTGCAGAAACGCGCGGTCGGCGAGGAGCGTGTCCGGATACTTCTTCACCAGCGCGCGGCAGGTGGCGATCGCGGCGTCAAGGCGGTTCTTGACGAGATAGAGGTTCCAGCGGACCTCGTACGCGCTCTCGACGACGTCGCGCTCGAGCGAGTTGTGCTTCATCATGTCGAAGACGTCATCGACGCGCGCAAGTCCCTCGTCCGCCTTGGCCTTGGCATTCGACTCAAGGCCGACGTCCTTGAAGATCGAGCCCCACTTGTAGAGGAGCTGCGCCTCAAGGAGGAGCTTCTTGGCCTGGACGGTCACTTCGTTCGCGTGAGCCATGATGGACTGCGGCTCGGTCGAACCGCCCACGAGCACCATCGCCTCGCATGTGCGCTCGACCGGCGTCTTACCGTCCAGATAGCAACTGTCGGTGTAGACGGCCGACAGGCGGTCTTCCGGCATGACGGCGATCTCACCCGCGGCAGCGGTCTCGTTCGTCGCCAGGATCTTCGGGGTGATGCGCCCGAGGAAGACGCCGCTGCGGGGCGAGTCCTCGACCAGCTCGATGTCGGTCTCCGTCCGCGTCAGCCAGGGCGCGTCGGGCGCGGGCGGCGGCGGCGGATCGTTCGGATCGGCTCCCGGCGGCGGCTCGGGACGCTCGCGGTACTGCACGCGCACGGTCACCTTCACCTTGTCGGCGTTGGGCGTGACGTCCAGGTCGAGGTCGCGGATGCGAATCTGCGCGGGCTGTCCGACGAAGACACCGCGGACACGCTGGCGCAGCGCGCCATCCATAAAAGCAATCGAACCAGTGGAGACGACCTTCGCCTCGGCGCTGACCTTCTTCGCGACTTCGCCGCCCTCGGTGTTGCGGTCGACGTAAGTGACCTTCAGCTCCTCGGCGCCATGGACGGTGAGGACGCCGTCACCCGGCTGGGACGGATCGGACGAGGTGCGGACGGACGCGATGAAATCGCCGTCGCCCTTGCCGAACGGCTCCAGCACGGCCGTTTCCTTGTCGCCGCTCTTGGACTCCAGCACGACCTCGGACTTGTCGCCGAGCGCCTGCAGAACGGAAAGGTCCTTGTCCTTCACGTGCACGAAAACGCGCTGTCCGGCCTCGGCGAGAACAGTCTCGTTCGTGCCCTGCTCGGGAACGGCGGTGCCGACCATCTGGAAGGCCTCGGCGGCACGCGTCCAACGGTGAGCGTCGAAATGAATCTGTCCGATCAGGAAGTAGGCGTCGTTCGAGAACGGGCTCGTCGGATAGTCCTGCGTCAGGCGGCGCAGCACCATCATCGCCTCGCCGGCCTGTCCGCGGGAGTTGTGGAGCTGTCCCTGCAGGAGGAGCGACTCGGCCTGCACCGCCTGGTCGGGCGAGCGCTGGGCCGTGCGGAGTTCCGCACCAGCGCGGTCAAAGTCGCGCTTGTCGAGGAAGTGACGTCCGAGCGCGAGGTTCGCGAGATACTTCGAGTCGGTTTCCGCGTACATGCGGCCGACCGCCTCGAGAATGCCGACCGCACGTTCGTCTTCCTTCTGATCGAAGAGCGAAATGGCGTTCTTGACCGCACGCTTCGCGCGCTGCTCGAGCTTTGCCTTGGCATCGGCGTCCATCGCCTTCGCGGCGGGCTTCGCGTCCTTGGCCGCATCGGCCGCGACGCAAACCGCCGCCGAGAACGCCACCATCACCGTCATCATCAGTTTTTTCATAAGCTTTTCTCCTCTTCTAAATTACCTGACCTCATTCGTCATGGCGCCGCCGGTGGCGATGCCAAAGCGTTCCAACGCCTGGTGCGCCTGCGAGGACGCGCCGCTCTGCTTCCACTTCGGGTTCTTCAGCAACTGGCGATAGAGGCCGATGGCCTTCTCCTTCTCGCCGTCCGCCTCCTTCCACTGCGCATAGCGGAGAACGGCATTCGCCGCCTCGTCCGGGAAGACGGACGTCAGCTCCGTGAGCGTCGTATAGGCCTCTTTCTTCTTGCCGCTCTCGCGAAACGCTTCCGCGAGCCCCCAGAGGGATTTGGGCGGATCATCCAGCTCCTGATAGATCTTGACGGCCTTCTCCGGTTCGCCAAGGCGGTGGCGGTAGTACCACGCAAGATCGTACTTCGCGCCCTTGAGCGCCCCCGGATCCGGCGGCGGCTGCGTGCCGATGTACTCGGTGAGGTACATCGCGGCGGCCTTCCACTCCTGAAGCTGGTTCTCGAGCTCGTACTGGAGATGGAGACGATAGAGCGTGTTCTTCGCCATCGCCGCCGCGGAACGCGCGGCGTCCTTCTGTCCGATCGTCGCGAGTTCGAAGGCGAGCGTCCGCGCGCGGCCGTCGATCTGGTCCGGCTTGGCGCCCTTCACCATCGGCTCGAGCGCCTTGACGCGATTCATAATCTCCTCGGTCTTCGCATAGCCGTAGAGGGCGCGGAGCTGCGCGATCGCGTAGGCCCAGCCGTCGTCATGGCCCTCGAAGACCCCGCTCTCGCCGCCCAGCCACGCGATATAGCCCTTGCGGATCTTCTCCACCTCGCGCTTGCGCTCGGCCTTCTTCTTCTCGGGCGGGAACTTGCGGTCGAGGTAGGCCGTGACGCCATGTTGTCCGTACCGGTCGATTTCGGAAACCCACTTCGCGTTCTCACAGATCGCCCCGACGCGCTCTTTCTTCTTTTCCGGACCCAACCCGGCGAAGAGCGCCGCCTCAAGGTTGGCGAAGTCCTGGGTGACGATGCGGGCGAGGACCAGGTCGTCGCGGGACCACTTCCAGAGCGACCAGTCGATCTTCTTCTGCGTGAAGACGATCTTCTCCCAGAGCTCGGCAGCTTCCTCGGCCTTGCCTTCGCCCCAGCGGACGCTGGCAAGGGAGCGGATCACGTTGTAGAAGATCTTGTGTCCGTCGGCGCCCTTGTCCTCGACGATCTCCTCCAGCTCGGCATTCGCCTGCTTGATGTCGCCGAGCTCGCGCTTCACGCGCGAGAGCATGTAGCGGGCGGGAACGGCGATGAACTTCTGCTCGGGATAGATGTCCAAGACCTCGTTGTAGAGCTTGATCGCCTCGTTGCGGTCACGCGCCTGCTGCTTCGCGTAGCCCTGCATGAAGACCGCATAGGCGAGGAGCGGCTCGTTGCCGGTGCCGGCCGTCTCGCCCTGCACCTGCACCTTGCGCCATTCGCCAGCCGCGTTGCGGTAGCGCGGCACGAGATCCGTCACCTTGACGCCGCGGCGCTCCGCATCCACCGCCTGCTCGAAGAGCTTCACCGCCCGGTCGACCTGCGCACGGTCGGTGAACTCGAGTTCCTTGTAGACCTCTCCCGGCATGTGCCAGTCCCACTCGCGTATCGGCTCCGCAAACGACTTGGCGGCAGCCAAGCTGACTAGGACGCAAGACGCAAGACGCAAGACGCAAGAACTATGTGTTTTTCTCATTTCAACTCGATTATCCCTCATCCCTGATCCCTAATCCCTAATCCCTTACTCGAAGTCCTTAAACGCCCTGCCTTCCTGCAGGAGGAGGCCGCGGGCACGACGGGCCCACTCGGTTTCCGGGAACTCGAAGACCGTGCGCTTCAGGTACTGATAGGCCTTGGAGTAGTCGTGGCGGCGGACGCTCACGTCACCCGCCCAGTAAAGGGTCTGGGCGCGGAGCTTGGACTCGCTTTCGCGATAGGTTTCGACGAGCGAATCGAACGTCTTGACCGCATCGCGGTAGAAGTCGTCGATCTTCTGCTGATAGCCCTGCGGGATCGGCTCCTTCTTCGCCTTGCGAGCCTCGATGTCGGCGGCGATCGTCTCAGCCTGCTTGATGTAGCAGCTGCCGGCCATGAACAGCGCGCGGGCCGCCTTGTTGTGCTGCGGGAAGCGCTGCTGGAAGTTCTGGTAGATGTGGCCGGAGATGTCGTAGCGCTTCTCCTTCGTGTAATAGTACGTCGCCAGACGGATCGTCGCCTCACCGACGAGGTCGCTCTCCGGATAGAGGTATGTCATCTTCACGTACTCCTCGGACGCGCGGTTGTAGTCCTTGAGCATCTCGAGGCAGAGCGCCTTGTGGTACTGGCTGCGGGCGGCATACTCGCCTTCCGGCCAGGTGCCGAGGATCTGCGAGAAGCGCGAGAGGGCCTCCTGGTAGAGCGGGATCGCCTTCTCCATGTCCTCCGCGTCCTTCGCCTCGGTCGCGAGCTCCTGATAGAGGTTCGCGAGGAGGAACTCGCCCTGCACGACGTGCGAGCTGTCCGGATAGTTCTTCAGCGCCTCCTCGAGGATGAACTTGCCCTCGTCGATCGCCGCGGCGGACTTCTCGGGCTGCTTCAGCTTGCGGTGCTCCTTCGCCTGCTCGAACAGGCACTCCGCGAGACGGAACTGCACCAGCACGGCCGTGTCGCGGTCGGTGAAGCGCTTCGAGAAGAGGCGCACGTCGCCGTTCGCGCCGCGGAAGACCGTACCCGTCGTGGACAGCGTCCGCACCGGCGTGCCCGGAAGCGTCAGCTCGTCCTTGTACGTGAAGATCACCTTGTCACCGTAGCTGACGGCGAAGCGGTCCTCGGTCAGGATCTCGTTCGCGGACGCGACGCCGCCCGTGGCGACGGACGGAATCGTCTCGCCCGGCGCGAACATGACGGGACGGAGGCGGCCCGTGAAGATGCCGGAGTGCGGCATCGTCTCCGTGAGGGTGAGCGGACGCTTGACGCCCGTCTTGGAGGAAATCGCAAGGACGTCGATCTTGTCCGGCTCGTCGGTCGCGTCGCGGTCGGCGTCGTCAACCTTCACGAAGAAGCTCTCGCCGACGTGCGCCTCGTTGCGCTCCGCGGAGAACGTGCTGTCCGAAAGGCCGAGCGAGGCGTCGGAAACGAGCTTCAGCGTCCGCTTCATGACCGGCTGCCCGTCCTCGGAAAGGACCGTGATGTCAATGAGGTCGGAGCCCGTGACGCAGAGGAGCGGCGGCGCGTCCTCGGGAATCTCGATGTTGGGATCGATCGGCCCGAGCGACAGCTGGATGAGCCCGTTGAATGTACCCGCGGCCTGCGCTTCCTTCGGCGACTGGTCGCCCGCCGTCAGGCGGAACGGCGCCAGCCCGCCGCCAAGCTTGAGCGGCACGGTCACCTTGTCGGGATCGCGTCCCTCGGCCGCGGCCTTGGCGATCTCGCTGTGCGCGACCGCCTCGACCATCACCTTGGAGCATGCGTAACGGGCGCGCGAACGGTCGTTCACGCGAACCGGGATCGATCCCGCGGAGACGTTGACCGGAATCGGGTTCGTCGTCGCCACGGCCTTCGCGTCCATCGGCGCAGCCGTCAGGACGTCGCAGTAGACGACGTTGACGTTCTCGTTGCCGGGACGGCGGCGAATGCGCTCAAGCTTCACCTTCGCGTCGGCCGACTTGTCGATCTCCTGCGTCTTGCGGACGTCGAAGAGCGTCAGCGAAGGCTGCGACGGACGGGCCGCGAAGATGCGCACGGAGCGTGAGCACGGAACGCCCGGATCGGTGTTCTCGCGGTCCTCGTAGCTGACGGTGAGGCAGTCGTCGCTCTTCACGCGCATCACCTTCGCCGGCGCGTTGGTGTTGCCCGCCTCACAGGTCTTCAGGACGCCCATGAAGATGCCCGAGTGCATGCCGTAGGAATCCTCCGTGCGGCCATAGCCCCACTTCGGCTGGAACTCGACGAGCTTCTTGGTGAACGTCTCGCCCGCCGCGTTCTTGATCGAGACCTCGATCTTGTCCGCCTCGTCGGTAATGTCGCAGTCGGGATCGGTGACCGCCATCACCAGCGAATCGCCCGGCTGGAAGCGGAACGCGTCCCACGCCGTCACATTGCCCTTCTCGTCCGTGTCCTCGAAGATGAAGCGCACCTTCGCGTCGTTGAACGAGCTGTCCATCTGACGCTGCAGCACCTTCTTCTCGCCGGAGGTCGTGCGCTCGTCCTCGTACTTGACGGTGATCTTGTCGCCCGGCGCGACCTCAAGCGTCTTGTTGGACTGCGAGTCGGAGAAGTCGCTCTCGACCGGCAGGACGTCCTCGCCGCGGTCGTCCTTCGCGCTGATGCGCGAAATCGAGACGTCGGGGCTCTTCACGTCCGCGAACTCCCAGCGGAAGGAACGCAGCCTGACCGGCTTCTCGAACACCGCCTTGAAGCCGTTCGCCGTCTTCACGATCTGCGCCTGGTCCTTGACGAACTTTTTGAGCGCCACGTGCTTCTCTTCGTTGAACCAGTCGGCCGGGAACGCCTGCGGACCCTTCCCGATCGGTTCCCAGACCAGATTGAAGTCGTCGTTGTGGTTGTAGGAGACGACCGCCAGCTCGAACTGGTGGCAGCCGGGCGTGAGGTCCGCCGTCACGAGCGCGTTCTGGAGCTTGAAGCCCTGGCCGGAGAAGATTTCCTCACCGTCCAGCGCGAACGTGACCCAGAGACTGCGGAGCGCGTCCTTCTTGCTCGAGGTCGGCTGGATGCGGAACCGGAGCGAATCGACCCCTGCCGGCGCGGCGAACGGACCGGCGTAGAGCGCGGTCTGCCAGTCGTTGCCGTTGCCGAGCGCACGATGCTCGATCTTCTCGACGATGAGGCGCTTCGACGCGCGGTCGGTCTGGCAGAACGCGCGGAGGTTCGCGAGCGAACGATGCGGGTTGCGGTCATACTGCTGTTGACGGCGGAGATAGAGCTTCGACATCTCGGTCGCCGCGGGGAGACGGCCGAGCTGCATCACCTTCGAGCCCATGCGGCCGACGAGCCGGATCGACTTGACGTCCTCGACGCTCGGCGTATCAAGCGTGATCTCGGAGAAGAGGTAGGAGCCCATCGTGTCGACCTCGAACCATTTGCCGGGCTGCCCGTCGGAGAGCGACTTCCAGCCGCCCTTCTTGTTCTTGTTGATGACGTCGCCCGGATTCATGCCCGCGGCGGTGTCGTGCGCAAAAGCGCGCGGCGGCGGCAGCGAGGTCGCGATCTTGCCGCGGAAGACGCCGGAGTACGGCTTCTCCTCCTTGAGCTCGTAGTCGTCGAGACGGTCGCCGGAGCTGGTCTCGATTGAAACCCGCAGGCTGTCGGCCTCGCCGCCGAGCGAACGGTCGCGGTCCTGCACGACCACGTAGAGCGGGTTGCCGGGACGGAGCTTCTTGGAGACACCCGTGTCCTCGAGGCTGTGGTCCTCGTCCAGCAGATCCTTGAGGCCCTTCTCGGTCTTCTTCTCCTCCGTGCGCGGCGCGCCAGCGCCCATCGCGAGCTTGCCGTCGTCAATGACCCTGAGGCGCTTCGGCTCGTTCAGCGGAAGGCCCCGCTCCTTCAGGAAGTCCGGATCGATCACGTACGAGACCGTGTCGTCGCCGATCACCTCGAGGACGCGGTTCGACGGACACGCCTTACCGAGCTGGACCTCGACGAGGCCCTTGAAGTTGGACGGGTCGCGGCTCGTCGGATAGAGGTTGATGCGCTCCTCGTCCTTGCCTGGCTCGGTGCGGACGATCACCGGGATCGATGCACCGCCGCCGGCGACGGAGAGGTTCGAGTCCTGCACCGTGACCGTGAGCTGGTTGCCGGGACGGATCATGTTGCGCTCGGTCAGGTCGCCGACGAGAACGTCCGTGTCATCGACTTCGCTGTTCGTCGCCAGCTTCCACTGGCCGTGGAGGAAGCGTCCCTCCGTGTGCGTCAGGTTGATCGCGAAGACCTGGCGCAGCTGCTTGATGCACTCGTCGAAGTCCTTGCGGTCAAACGCGATCAGCGCCATGAAGTAGTGGGCCTGCGCCTGGATCTCGCGGTCGTTCTGGCTGAGCCAGTACTCAAGCGTCGCCTCGGTGCCCTGGACGTTGCCGGACGCGATCTGCAGGTCCATCGCGCGGAACATCGCCTTCTTGCCGTACTTGGTCGCATGATACGTCGGATTGTCGCGGAGCGACTGGTACTCGAGCTTCGCGGCCTCGAAGTTCTGCTGGTCGCGGTAGCTCTCGGCTCGGGAGAGAACCATCGCCGCCGCCATCTCGGGCGAGACCTTCGACTCCTGCGAGAGAATCGCCGTCGCGATCTGACGCGCCTTCAGGAGAAGCTTGTCCTTCTCGCCGCGGTCCATGCGCAGCTGCTCGACGCCCCAGATCACGAAGTCCGGCGGCAGCTTCAGCGCCTCGCGCTCGAACACGGTCTGGTTCTTCGGATCCTGCAGGATCTGCCACGCGCGCTCCGGGTTCTTCTTCGAGAGCTCGTCCGCCGCCACGTAGAGCGGATACGCCGGATCGTTCTCTCCGACCGGATAGATGCCCGGAAGCGTCGAGGCGAGCTCGGCGCGGTACTTGGCCGCAAGCGACACGAGCCAGCCCGGCTGGTCGCCGGAGACGGCGTCGACGTAGAGGTAGAACGCCTCGTTGGCGCCCGACTCCTTGAAGTCCTCCAGCACCTGCTTCAGATAGCCGTCGCCCATCCAGTGCCAGATGATGGATGCGCCCGTGCGGCGGGCAATCGCCGCGGCACCCACGGCATCCTTCTTTTGAATCGCCTTGCGAAGACGGCTGTGCCAGGCCATCGTCTCGTAGCCGTCGCCGATCGGATTGCGCATGCCCGCGATGACCTTGTCGGTCATCGTGTCGTAGAATGCGTCGATCTTCGCGACCTGCGTCGCGTTCGTCTCGCTCTTCGCAAGCTCGGCGCGGCGGTTCTTGAGCGTATCGAGGCGATTGCCGTCAAAGCCCAGCGTGCAGACGCCGGCGCGCACATCCGGCACCGCCTTGAGCGCTGCCGCATACTTGTCGGTCAGCAGCTTGTACCAGCCCGGGAACCAGTCCCAGTACGTGTCCTTGGCCTCCTTGCCGTTCTCGCGGAGCAGAAGAACGCTGTTGGAGAGGAGACGGTTGTAGGCGTCGAGGCGGTCCTGGACCTCCAGGGCGTCCGCCCAGGCGGCATACTGCTGAAACGCGGCATCGTACTTGCCCGCACGAATGGCGAGGCGAAGGACGTTCATGTAGCAGTCCCACGGATAGGCCGGAGCCGTCTTGTCGGCGAGCAGCTGCTTGAGCGCGTCATCGACCGGGAACTTCGCGGCGAATTCCTTGCGCCACATGGCGTAGTCCTGCGCCGTCGCGAGCGCCCAGTTGAGACCATCGCGGTTCAGCTCGGCATACGGACGCGACGCGAGGTAGTCCAGGAGCAACTGGTCGCGCGCCGGACCCGACTTGACGTTGCCCCAGTTGTTGCGGAGATACTGGCTGGCATTGTACGGCGTCATCTTCTTCATGTCGATGCCGTCGGCGGGCTTCTCCGAATCCTTCGCCACCGAATAGCCGGCGAGCGGATCGTGATTGCCGACGGCCAGGGCGCGCGCACGGTAGTAGGAGAGCCACAGGTTCGCGTCCTTCACCTTGCGCAGGCAGTTCTCGAGCCAGCCCGTCTCCGGCCCGGTCTTCGAGAGCTTCTCGATCGCCAGCTCCGTGTACTTGCGGCAATCCGCCTCCGCCGCGTTGCGCGCGAACTCCAGGTAGCGGTTCAGGAAGTAGTTGCCGATCCAGTTGTCACGGCCGGTCTTGCCCTCGTTGTACTTCCACGGACAGAGCTTCTTGAACTCCGGCACGAGCGCGGCCATGTCCGGCGCGTTCTTCGCGCGCGACGCCTGGGCGAAAAGCTTGAGGAGCGGATCGCCGGGGAGGTCGCCTTCCTTCATCGCGGCGCCGAACTTCTTGACCTCGGCATTGCCGTAGAACGGATCCTTGTCATTAGCCCGCGCCGCACGATTCTTGAACTCCTTCCACGTGCCGCTCCAGCCCGTCACCGTATAGGCCGACTTGAAGAGCGCGAGCTTGTCGGCGACGGACATGCCCTTGCACCAGCTGACCACCTGGTCGATCGGCCCGTAGCCGAAGTCGGACGACTGCTTCGCGATGTCCATGAAAATGCGCTTCACGGCCGCAATGTCGCCCTTCTGATCGTTGGCGGCCGCATAGGAGCTGAAATACTGACGATAGATCGCATCGGCCTGCTTCGGATACTTCTGCGCCAGCTTCGCAATCGGCGCAGTCGACTTCGTGTCCTGCACGGCCTTGCTGACGCTGCCGAGCGAGCTGTAGTCGCCCAGCCAGTCGGCCGGGAACGACGCCGGTTCGGCGTCGACGAGCGCCGCACACTCCTGCGCCGAGAAGCGCTTCCAGCTCATGAGGTTGTTGCGCATGTTCTGGACGTCCCGGCGATAGTTCTCGCTCTCCTTGTAGAGGTCGGACGTCGTGAGACGGTCGTAAAGCGCCTTCAGCCCCACCGCCGGCTCGTCCTTCTTCCACCCCGGGAAAAACGCCTTCGGAAGGCGACCGCCCGCCACCCACACGTACTTGCGCGCGGACTGCGGATGCTTGCCGTCGAAAATCGTCTTCTCGGCCTTCTTCGCGGCCGTCACGCGCGCATCGCGCGCCGCGGCCTTCGCCGCATCCTTCTCCTCGTCGACGTTGTTGTAGTCGAGCGCATCCAGCACGCGCACGAGAAGGTCGTCGGCAATCTCGCCGCCATTGCGCGCAACGTAGTTCGCCGCGAACTCCGGCGCAAAGGCGTCACGCTGGTTGCCGTAGCTCAGGAGATTCCAGAAGCTATCGCACGCCCCGAGGCCCGCATGGCGCAGGATCACCTGCGCGAGCTCGGCCTTCGGATAGTTCGGCCCGCAGTTGCGACTGTTGTCGTAAAGGACGCTGAGAATGCTGTTGAGGCGATTCTTCTGCGGGAACTTCGACATCATGAGGTCGGCGAGCTTCAGGAGCTCCTGCGGACGGTTCGCCGCCGCGAGGCGCCCCAGCATGTCGCGCCCGACGGACCAAAGCGCACGGTCGGCCTTCGTGTTGCCGTTCAGGCGCGCGAAGAGATCGACGTCGGAACCCGACGAGCACAGCCGCCACAGCGCCCGCTCGACGTCGGCGTTCCACCCCTTCTCAAGGCGAAGATAGAGGAGCGTGCGGTCGTCATAGGCCGTACCCTTGCCGAGCGCGCGCGCGACCTCCGCCGCCTGCAGGTGGATGCGCGGCGAGACAGCCTTGCCCGCCTTCACGAGCTTCACGTACGCGGCTTCCGCGCTCAGCGGCTTGCCGGCCTTCACGGCCGCCTCGAAATCCTGCGCCAAATCGGCGAAAACCGCCGCGGACAGAAATGCGGTGAACGTCAAAACGCCCAAACGAAGAGTATGCTTTTTCATATTATGCGTATAATACCAATTTTTCGGGGTGGATTGCAACCCCGCTGATGATGCTAATGCGCCCGCGAGACGAAGGTTCAAAGAAAAAGCGAACGCGGCCCCAGAAGGACCGCGCCCGCTTTCCAAGCTATCCGCTAATAGCTAACAGCTCATTACGCTTTCGTCACCTTGCCGGACTTCAGGCAACGCGTGCAGACGCACATGCGCTTCGTGTTGCCCTTGCCGTCGGTCGTGCGGATCGACTGCAGGTTCGGGAGGAAGCGACGCTTGGTGATGCCGGTCGTATGGAGACCGATGCCGCCCTTGTACTTCGGAGAGCCCTTGCGGACGACGACGTTGCCGACCGACGGACCCTTGCCGCAAATATCGCAAACTCTGGACATTTTCGTGTTCCTTTCGTTTGAAGTTGCTTACTTGGCCTCGCCCGGCTGCCACTCGACGTTCGCGAACGCGTTGTCGAACGCAGCGGAAAGACCGCCCAGGTTCTCGCTGCCGGCGCTCTTCGCGCTGACCGGCTTGACCTCTTCGCCCTTGGCCTCGGCCTCGAGCGCCCGGATCTCGTCGTCCGTCATCGTCATCGCGCGGATCGAGAGCCCGATGCGGCGCTCGGCGCGGTCAACCTTGACGATGCGGGCCTCGACCTCCTGGCCGACGTCCAGCGCGTCCTTGACCTTCTCGATGCGCTGATCGGAGATCTGGGAGATGTGGACGAGACCGTCCACGCCGTCCTCGAGCTCGATGAAGGCGCCGAACGAGGCGATCTTGGAGACCTTGCCCTTGACCGTGGATCCGACCGGGAACTTCTTCGCGATCTCATCCCACGGATCCTGCTGAGCCTGCTTGAGGCCGAGCGAAATGCGCTGTTCCTTCGGATTGACGTCGAGAACGACCGCCTCGACCTCCTGGCCCTTCTGCAGGCACTCCGACGGATGGTTGATCTTGCGCGTCCAGCTGATGTCGCTGACGTGGATCATGCCGTCGATGCCCTCCTCGAGCTCGACGAACGCACCATACGCCGTGAAGTTGCGGACCTTGCCCTTGATCTTGGAGCCGACCGGGAAGCGGTCCTGAACCGTGTCCCACGGATTCTCCTGCGTCTGGCGGATGCCGAGCGCGATCTTCTGGTTCTCAACATCGACCGAGAGAACCACCACGTTGACCTCGTCGCCGACCGCGAGCATGTCGGACGCGCGCGCGACGCGCTTCGTCCAGCTGAACTCGCTGATGTGGACGAGACCCTCGATGCCGGGGGCGATCTCGACGAACGCACCGTACGCCGCGAGGTTGACGACCTTGCCGCTGACGCGGGAGCCGACCGGGAACTGATCCTGGATCGTGTTCCACGGATTGTCGGTAGTCTGCTTGAGGCCGAGGCTGATGCGCTCGCGATCGCGGTCCACGTCGAGGACCATGACGTCGAGCTCCTGACCGACCTTGAGGACTTCGCTCGGGTGCTTGACGCGGCCCCAGCTCATGTCCGTGATGTGAAGGAGGCCGTCGATGCCGTCGAGGTCGATGAACGCGCCGAAGTCGGTGATGTTCTTCACGCGGCCCTTGCGCACCTCGCCCTTCTGCAGCGAACCGAGCAGCTCCGCGCGCTTCTCCGCCATCGTGCCCTTGATGAGCTCGCGGCGCGAGACGATGAGATTGCGGCGCTCGTTGGAAATCTTGATGACCTTGAACTCGAACGTCTGACCGACGTAAGGCTCGAGCTCCTTGACCGGAGCGACCTCGACCTGCGAACCCGGCAGGAACGCCTCGACGTCGTCGACCTGGACGATGAGACCGCCGCGGACGGCCGACTTGATCGTGCCCGTGACGACACACCCTTCGACGTAACGCTCCAGAATCTTCTCCCAGCGGATCTTGTCGTCCGCACGCTTCTTCGAGAGCTCGACCATGCCGGTCTTGTCATCCTCGAGCTTGACGAGCATGACGGTCACCTTGTCGCCGACCTTGACCGCAGGCGCCTCGCCCTCGATGGTCGCGAACTCGTCAATGCCGATGACGCCAACCGACTTGTAACCGATGTCGACGCAAACGTCGTCACCCTTGATCGCACACACGGTACCTTCAACGAGGTTGCCGTTCTTGAACTTGGTCTCCTGACCGGCCGAAGCGAGCATTTCCGCCATCGCCGCAGACTTGTCCGCAGGAGCCGTAGGCTTACGAATAGCCATATTTGATGCTTTTCTTGTTGTTTGTTACCGATCGCGGTTTTCTGCCGCGTCCACCCCGTCTTTGGGCATGGAAGCGAAAATTATAGCAAAAAATAGCCAGAAAGCGCAAGGGTGAATAGTCGACGTGGCGACGGTGGCGACATATGCGCATATAAAGGCACGAAACACTGGCTTTTCAATCATGTCGCCCGATCTCTTCTTCTTGAGGTTTTGCCAAGCCCTGGGCATTCGCCCATGTCTTGGCAAAACCTCTTTATGATTGTTAAACCAGTGTTATACGCCTTAACCCTTGTAGAGATTGGCACGATACTGCTGCTTTCCTCGCTTCCATGCCCAAAGACGGGGTGGACGCGGCAGAAAACCCTTTTTAGCGCCAAAACAAAGCGTTTCGCTATCAGCGCAGGTATTTTCCCAAAACAACGCGTAAACAACCGACCGGGCCGCCCCCGCCGCGCTGGATTGGCCGCGAATTAGGCGTAGCACAAGAACGCGGACGA
>JAEDMC010000248.1 GCA_016303225.1 Kiritimatiellia bacterium | reverse complement strand
ATTTTCTCACCCAAACCCGTCGGGAAAATGAGATAATATGTGACAACCTATGGACAAGATCGTCATCATCGAGGATGATCCGGGCATTCGAACGGTGCTGCGGCTGGCGCTCAAGGGCGCGGGCTTTACGGATGTCATCGCCGAAGAGCGCGGCGACAACGGACTTAAAATCGTCTTGCGCGAACGTCCCGCGCTCGTCATCCTCGACCTCATGCTGCCGGGGATGGACGGACTCGCCGTCTGCCGCGAAATCCGCCGGACGCCAGCCGTCGCCGCGACACCCATCGTCATGCTGTCGGCGAAGTCCACCGAAGAGGACATCGTGCGCGGACTCGAGCTCGGCGCCGACGACTACGTCACCAAGCCCTTCTCGAAGGCCGTTCTCATCGCCCGAGTCCGCGCCGCCCTGAGACGCCCCGCATCGACGCGCGGTTCCGCCATCGCCGTGAGCGGACTCGTCCTTGACGAAGCGACGCGCAGCGCCACGATCGGAGCGGCTCCTCTTGTCCTGACACGGAGCGAATTCGACCTTCTGAAAACCCTGGTCTCGCATCCCGGCCGCGTCTACTCCCGTTCAATGATCCTCGATGCCATCCAAAACGAGGACAAGGACGTCACCGACCGCACGGTCGACACGCTGATGGTCGGCCTCCGCCGCAAGCTCGGCGCATGGGCCGCACACGTCGAAACGATCCGCGGCGTCGGTTACCGCCTCACGCCATGAAACGCACGCTCGGAGTCTTTCTGCCGCCTGCGCTGGTCCTCGTCGGACTCACGCTCTGCTGCATCCTGCTCGGGAACCAGACCGCCCGGTTCCGCGCCAGCGTCGAGAACATCGCCGAAGACGTGCGCGTCTCGCTCATCGACATGGACGGCAAGGTCGTCTACGACTCCTCGGGACAGGATCTTCCCAACCACTCCGACCGCGCCGAGTTCGAAGCCGTGTTGAACGACGGCAAGGCCCGCAGCGTCGTCCGCGAATCGGAAACACTCCACATGGCGATGTTCTATCACGCCCGCCGCGTCGGCAACTACGTTCTCCGCATCGCCGTTCCCTACCAGGCCGTGACGGACGCCAAAATCTACGCGCAGCGCGGGCTTCTCGCGGCAATCGGCATCGGCGCGCTGATCGTCCTTGCGCTCTTCTTCTTCACGCGGCGTTACGAACAGCGTCTCGCCCGGCTTGCC
The DNA here is from genome assembly GCA_016303225.1 of Kiritimatiellia bacterium. Lineage (GTDB taxonomy): Bacteria > Verrucomicrobiota > Kiritimatiellia > RFP12 > UBA1067 > UBA1067. Next base: position 2,319 of record JAEDMC010000248.1, on the reverse strand, counting down.
GCCGAACGCGACCTCAAGGACAAGCTGCTCGCCGAAATGCGCAAGCTCGAATCGTTTCGCCGCGACTTCATCGCGAACGTTTCGCACGAAGTCAAAACTCCCGTCACCGGCATCCTCGGCGCCGTCGAAATACTCGCCGACGGCTCCAGCGCCCTCGACGCACACGACCGCGAAGACCTGCAAAAGGTGCTGAAGGACCAGTCCGTCCGGCTCAACGCGCTCGTCGAGGACATCCTTGCGCTCGCCCGGCTCGAAAAGGCCGAATCGAACCATGCTGCGGAATTCGTCCCCTGCAACCTCGCCGACATCGTCCAAACCGCCGTCAACCTCGCCCTGCCGCAAGCCGCAAAGGCTGGCGTCAATCTCGTCTTCTCCCTGAACTCGGGCCTCAAACCGCAGACCTTCACTCGTCCCTGCGATTCCCGGCTGATCGAGTCGGCCGTCTCCAACCTCATTCAAAACGCCTTGCGCTACAGCGGGTCAAAGGACATCGAAGTCAAACTTGAAAGCGCACCTGACGGAAAAGCCGTCATCAGCGTCTGCGACCACGGGATCGGCATTCCGACGGACTGTCAGCCGCGCCTCTTCGAGCGCTTCTACCGAGTCGACAAGGATCGCAGCCGCACCCTTGGCGGAACCGGCCTCGGGCTTGCCATCGTCAAGCACATCGCACAGCTTCACGGCGGCGAAGTCACGGTCACGTCAACTCCCGGCAACGGATCGGTGTTCACCCTTTCGCTCTGACCGATCCGCCGGCCTATCCGATCGGGTGCGTTTCCTGCCAGAACATCAGTAGCGTGTAGGCGACGAACGCGACAATCCACATCCACGCCTCCCTGCGCCGGATCGCGCCCGGCCACTTGGGATGCTTCCAGTTAACACCAAAGAACATGATGGAGAGTGAAAGCGCCGTCATCAGCGGGATGTCCCGCGAGAGAATGTACGGAGAAAACGCAGGTTCGCCGCCCTCCCCCGGCACGAGCGGAGAAATGCACGTCGCGACTCCCACGACCGCGAGCGTATTGAAGAGGTTCGAGCCGATGATGTTGCCGAGGACGAACTCATGCTCGCCGCGCCGCGCAGAGGAGACGGCACTCGCCAGCTCGGGGAGCGAGGTCCCCGCCGCGACGATGGTGAGTCCGATCACGAGGTCACTCACGCGCATGAACTTCGCGAAGTCCACCGCACCCCACACGAGAAGATGCGACGACCCGATCAGCAGTCCCAACCCGACGACCACTTTCAGCAGGGGAAAGAAGACTCTCCGCCATTCACGTAGGCCTTCGGCTATTTCGCTTCGCTCAATCGCACCTACCACCTTCACCTCATCCCCGCCCTTCGTCTTCTGGTCGTACCAGCAGTAGAGCGGCAGCAAGACGGCGAACGCGCCGAGGAGAAGGCAGGCCTCCACCCGCGAACAGACGCCGTCCCGCAGCAACCATAGCGAGAAGAGCGAGATCCCCGCGAGCCCCGGTCCCGCCACGAACGATACCGACGGCCGCACGACAAGCGGAAAGATCAGCACGGCGATGCCGAGGATCATCGCGATGTTGAAGATGTTGCTGCCATAGGCGTTGCCGAGCGAGAGGTTCGCATGGCCGGAAAACCCCGACATCGTCGAGACGCAGAGTTCCGGCGCGCTCGTTCCGAAACCGATGATCACCATGCCGATGATGAACGGCGAGATGCCGAGCGCTCTGGCAACCGCCGCCGATCCGTCGACAAAGACATCGCTCGACCATGCGAGGACGGCAAGTCCGCCCAGCATGAGAACAAGCGAAAGCCAAAAAGGGATGTCGGCGTACACCTATCTCATCACTTCTCGGACGATTCCTGTTTGCCGTCCGCCATCTTTCCGAGGACGAACATGAGGACGACGGCAGCGACGCTGACCGCGACGATGATGACGAGCTTGGTTGCCATGACTTGCTTTGTTTCCTTTCTGTTGAATGCCTTTAGCGGCAAAGGGTGTAGAGAATGCCCGCGACGACCGCGGACCCGATCACGCCCGAGACGTTCGGCCCCATCGCCTGCATGAGGATATAGTTGGACGAATCGTCCGCGAGGGCGACCTTATTCGAGACGCGGGCCGCCATCGGGACGGCCGAAACGCCCGCCGAGCCGACGCAGAACGCACAGAGTCCGAGCGCCAGAATCGCCAGCGTCTCTCGCCAACCGCCGTCGGCAAACGAAGTCAGACATCCAGCCATCACCAGCACTGCAATCAAAAGCTTTTTCATTGTTCGATCATTCAAATCGTTCGGATTGTTCGATTAGGCAACGATTGCCACGACATCACCTGTCGCGACCTTATCCGCC
>JAEDMC010000038.1 GCA_016303225.1 Kiritimatiellia bacterium | reverse complement strand
ATGCCGCGAAGCGGTGTTGAGCGCCCGACTACAGCCTTCTTCAGCCGAACAGCCAGGAGCCGACGCGCGGAATGCGGCGGCCGACGAGGGAGACGAGCGACGCGCAGACGAAAGTCGTCAGGGCCAGCGAGACGACGGCGACGGGCATCGGCAGATTCGGCTTGAAATGCGGCAGGAGCGTCAGGAGAATCGTCATGTGGACGAGATAGGTTCCGTAGCTCGCCAGGGAGAGCGGGAGGATCAGCCGCCGGTAGAACGCACCGGTGCGGACGAACTTCCGGAAGACCATGAACCAGCCGATGACCCCCAGCGCCACGAACGTCGAACAGTATTCCAGCGTCAGCTCGAAGTCAACGACACACGCATAAGGCGCGTCAAAGGGGAACTTTCCGCCAAAGCGGGTGTAGAAGCCTATGCTCATTCCCGCCATGCCGACGGCGAGCAGCGGAAGCGCGCGCTTCAGCGTCTCGCCCCACGACAGGCTGCGTCCAAACCGGCGGAAGTAGAGCCCGAGCAGCAGATAGCCGACAAAGCCGCTGATGTGGTAGAAGGTCCCGAAATGATTCCAGGCGGCCTCGCCCCAGAGATAGGGAACGGACCCGAACGCCGGATCGCCGAAAAGGACGAACGACAGCTTTCGGGCGAACGGCAGCAGCGTCGTCGCGAGCCACGCCCAAATCCAGCCGCGCAGCTCGCGCTCGCTCACGCGTTCGGCCCAGGGCGACAGCATCGGCATCACGATGTAGAGCCCGAGCAGCATGGGGACGAACCAAAGGTGTCCGCCGGCATCTGGGAAGTTGAAGAGCACCCGTACGAGCGGCGAATCGTAGACGAGCGAATAGTAGACGCACCAGAGGACGAACGGCAGTCCGACGCGCACGAGCCGCCGGCGGAAGAACTCGCCGGTCGGACGCCCGACCGGGAACTGGAGATAGGCCGACGTCATGACGAACAGCGGCACGCAGCAGCGGCAGATCATCTCGAACACCGAAACCCAGACCGCGTCGGCGGCACAGGCGACCTGACACCGTCCGTCCCCGCCAATGTAGTACGGCTCGGTGCAATGAATCACAATGACCATCAGACAGGCCGCGACCCGCAGATAGTCCAAAAACACCTGCCGTCCAGACGATTCGCCATTCATCTCACTCACCGTACTCTCCTTCTGGCTCCTTCTACCCTATCCGACAACCCGGACTCGGGATGCGCGTCCGCCCAGGCCTTCTGCGCGGCGCGGCGCCCCTCCATGAACGCCTTCTCCGCCGCCCGCTTGCGGTCGATCTCCGCCTTGCGGACGCGCCAGGCCTCGTTCGTATAGGGATCGACCTGCACAACCACCTCGTTGAGGCGGATGCCACACATGAGGAATAGCCACTGCACGCGGGCAACGACCTCGGCCCAGTCCGCGAACTGCGGATTCAGCCGTCCCGCCTCAAGCACCGCCGCGACCGCCTCGTTTCCGGCTCCGCATCCGAGCCACCCGAGCTCACCGGCGGACTGCAGCGCCACAAACGTCTCCTCATGGGCCGCCACCAGCCGCGAAACGACGCACGAAAACACATCCGACCACGACCGGACGCGAATCTCCACGCCGTCCAGCGACACGCAGACAGGACGCTTCTCCGCCAGTTCCGCCGCGGACATGACCAGCGTCATCGTCCGCAGCCGCTCCGACGGATGCTTCTTCTGGAACGCCCGCGCTTCCGGACCAAACGCCCGGAAATACGCATGCGGATCGGCAAGCCACTCGACCACCCGCTCGGCATATCCCTCTCCCGCGCGGTCAAACGACACCACAGGACACTCATTCACATCAGAAAAGCCACTCACGGCACTATTATACCATATTGCCAAAATGCAGCGGGGCACCCCCGTCATCCCTGTCCGTCAAAGACCGCGGTGACGCCGCGTTTGAAAGGAGCCGAGACCGTGCCCAGACTAAACTGGACGAGATTCTGGCTTCGTTGCGACAGTCAGGAGCGCCACGAGCCAATCCGGCAAGCTCACCTTGTTCTCGATCATGTCGGCGATGTAGTTCTTGAAGTCAAAGGGGAGGCGACGGAGCGTGACAAGGTTCTTCGCCTTGTCGTAGATCGCATAGCTTGCGCAGAGGTCATTGCGCGGATAACCGACGCTCCCGACGTTGACGATGTACCGCGAACCCTCTTTCAACTTGAAGCTGATGCGTTCCGCCTTGACGGCAGGGTTTCGGAGCCGCTTCGCGAACTTGGAGCGAAACTCTCCTTTCCCCGTCTGTTCCCAGACGGCCGCATGATGCGTATGACCGCAGAAGAGCAGACGTTCCTCGCGGGAGAAGAAGTTCTGCATGGCCGCCTCGGTCGACAGGATGTAGTTCCATGACTGCGGTCGCGTGAAGTCGCCATGCGCAAATGCAAGACCGTTCTCCTCATGAATGTAGGGGCGGTTCTGCAACCAGGCGACCTCATCGTCGTTGAGCTTTTCTCGCTGAGCACGGTCGATGTCGTAATTGGCGATTGCCATCACCTCCCACACGGGCTCAAGTCCGACGCAGGCGGAATCGTGATTTCCCATCAGCACGACGTCGAAGTTCTTTCGAACCTCCGCCAAGGCCGTCTTGACGTCATAGCCGTAGCCAGTCACATCGCCCAGCAGAACATACTTCTCGCAACCCAAACGCCGCGCATCCTCCAAGGCCACCTTCAAGGCCCTGGGGTTTGCGTGGACGTCGCTCATGATGGCGTATTTCATGTTGGCACCTTCATTCGTAGCCGAAAAGACCTTTTGCACACCGGTCGGCAAAACCCGGCGACCGAAGCCCCAGCTCATCGATGATGCGGCTCGGAGAAACGCATTCCGTGCGTGTTTCAAGCAGTTCATTCCGTGCGTCGAAGAACGAGATGCGAACCTCCGCCCGTCCGATGCAGCAGCAGATCGAGCAGTACACGCATTTCATGCCGTGCGCTTTCAGGTATTCGAGCGCGAGCTTCCTGGCGTAGATGTTCAAGGTGACGTCAGCTTTTGTCGGAATCCTTTCCCCAGGGCGAGCCGCCTCCGATCCGGCAGTTCCCGCCGTAGAAATCCACGACGAGTTTCCGCCCGGTCGTCCCGCAGTCCCCGATTGAGCCGTGTTTCACATAACGGCCCGTGCCGTTCACGACGAGTTCGCAGTCGGCTCCGATGAACTCCCGAACCGTCGTCTCGACCCGCCCAACCGGCATGCCGTCGGCAAGCGGAATCGCCACCACGCACCCGACCGGCCTTTCGTCCTCGACGGTCACTTGCGTCTTCACGTCAAGTCCGCCCAGTTTGCGGGACGTCAGTTCCTGTGCGATCCGACGGGCGAGCCAGTAGTCGAGCGGCATGTTGCCACGCTCCGGCGCCTCTTCCGCCATTCCCCAGAAGATCCCCTGATCACCCCAACCGTCTGCATTCACGCCCTGTGCGATGTCACCCGACTGTTGCGACAGGTGTGTGGTCACGTCCAGCTCGTCGCCGACGATGCAATTTCCCTCGCCGAATCTCGAACGGTAGTCCCGCGTATAGCCGATTTCGTTCACCGCCTCTCGGCAGAAGCCGGCGATCTCGTCCTTCGAGAACGGACAGCAGGTCGTAACCTCGCCCGAAACGGTGCAGAACGCATCCTTGAGCTGGACTTCCAGCCCGACCCTTGCCGAGGGATTTCGCTCAAGATAACGATCAAGAATGTAGCTTGCAATGAAGTCGCAACTCCGATCAGGATGTCCGAGAGCACAATATTCCGATGTCTTTATCATGATTATTTCCTTTCAGTTCTTCGCTGCTAGTTTCTTTTGCCAGCGGGCTTCAAGCCGCGCCTTGGTTGCTTCGCAAATTGCCTTCGACCATGAGCCCGCCTTTTGGCCTTGCATGCGCTCGCGGCGCTTGTGCAAGCCGATCTTGCAACAGATACTTCCAGCGTTCGCAATCACGTAATCCCACTCCTCATCGTTCATCTCGCGGCAGATCTGTGCCTCGTCGAGTTTGGATTCGGGATCAAGTTTGGCACGATAGTAGTCCTTCGCACGACCAGGCGCCGCTTCATAGATGCTTTGCCAACTGCCAAAGTTCATTTTGTACCTCCGTCTTTCGTAGCACGGGCCTTGCGGTTGTGGCTGCGGATCATGTCGCCCCAGTTTGCGTACTGCGGCAGCACCTCCTGATCTTTCAGCTTCTCCTCGGCGAGTGCGATCAAAAGGTCACTCATCGCCATCGGCCTAAGGGGCGTATGCACCTTCTGTCCTTCTCGCCCCTTGTTCGGGACGCTCTTGCCGCTCACGTAGCTCTTGATCTTCGCGGCAAGCTCGGTCGGCACGTAGCACATGATCCCGTACCGATTCGGATCTCTCTTTCCAGCCATGTTCATTGTTCCTTTCACAAGGACTCAATGAGCCGGTTCCCCGAAAGCAACGAGCCGGACATCCGTTTCGTGAAAGACCGGAAGACATCAGCCCCGCAGATGTGAATGCAGTCCTCACACTTTTTCCTCTCCATCCGCCACCTCCTGCCCGTCAACAGACTTGTCCGCGATAGCGGCGAACATCGCCTTCATCGTCGGATTGCCGCGCGTCAGCTTGCGAATCGTCAGGCCCTCGGCCTTGTCGTTCGCAAGGCGAAGCTGGTTCTCGCTGCCCAGAAGTGCCTGCTTCGTTGCCTCCAGCGCCTTGATGGACTTATCGATCTCGGCGATTGCCTTGTCAAACTTCTCCCTGGCCGCCTGGTAGTTTTTGCCGAACTTGTCCTGAAAGTCCAGAAGCTTCTCCTCGAAATTCGTCACGTCGATCGACTGGCGCTGCATTTCCGCGACCATGCGCTTGTACTCCAGTGCCTTCTTGGAGGTCTGGACGAGCAAGGAGATGATCGGAAGGAAGAACTGCGGACGGATGACGTACATCTTCGGATAGATGTGCGAGACATCGACAATGCCTCCGTTGTAGAGGTCGCTCTCGGGCTCAAGGAGAGACACCAGCACGGCGAATTCGCAGTTCTTCTTGCGGCGGTCCTCGTCGAGCTTCCGGAAGAAGTCCTCGTTCTTGTGCTTCGTCGCCGTCGTGTCGGCCTCGTTCTTCATCTCGAACATGATCGAGACGTATTCCGTGCCGTCGTCGGCCCTGTCGCGGAAGACGAAATCGCCCTTCGTCCCGTCCACGACATCATTGTCCTTCCCGAATTCGGCAAGCGGCAGCTGCGTGCGCAGATAGCGCTCGTATTCCGTCGAACAGTGGACCTCCAGCGACTCTCCGATCATCTTGGTGCTCAGCCGCGCCTTCATGTCCTTGTAGAAGGCGATCTGCTCGTCCGCCATCTTGAGGCGGCTCTCGTACCCGGCCTTGAGGTTGGCGATCTCGGCATCCTTGTCGGCCAAAGCCTGTTGCTGCTGCATCTGGTTCTTGACGAGATCGACCTGATGCGCCTTCTCCTTGCCGTCGATTTCCGCCTTCAGCTGGATGATTTCATCCTCTTTCCGGGCAACGGCCTGCTGCACCTCGAGTTTCTTCTGGAGCTCGGCGGACTTCGCTTCGCTTTCCTTGGACTGCAGCGCGAGCTTCAAGGATGCGATTTCTCGTTCCTTCGCATCAAGCGCGGTTTTCATCTCCGCCTTCTGCTCGGACAGTGCCAACTCACGCTGCGCCGCCTCGCCCGCTTGCAGTTCCTTTAGACGCTTCTCCACCTCGGCATTGAATTCCGAGGTCTTGACCTGTTGCAGGATGAAGGCGTAATCCGCCTCATCCACGGTGAATGCGTTGCCGCACTTCGGACACTTCAGTTCTTTCATTTTCGGATCCTTCCTTCGCCTTGCAATTTTTTAGCTGTTCTTAGGCTTCGCCAAAGCTGAAACGATAATTTCGATAAAGTTCGCCCCAGCCAGGTAGGCCGCCTTGCAGGAGTTCCGGCAATAGGCCTGCCGCATCCGTGAAGTCTTCTCATTATTCGCGTTCATCGCTTACGTTCCTTTCTTCCTGTCAGGCCGCCGTACGTCCGTTGACCGCATAGATGTAGATCTTCGGCGCATGCTCGCCCATGACATCATGACCGACATCGCAGATATAGGCCGGGAACGGAATCGACGACGCACCCATGACGAGGTATTCCGCGCCGTAGCCGGTCAGGTGCATGACCCGCTTCATCGTGAAAAGCGTCTTGCGGGACGGATCCTCCACCGTGCGGAACTTGACCACGATTTCCTTGCCGCCCTGAGCCATGCGGTCGCAGAGCGTGTCTGCTCCCGACACCATCGAATTCTGTCCGCGCGTGTGATTCGGAACGTCCGCATACCAGCCGCTTTCGTCCTTGAGCAGACGGAGCTCGATGTCGAACTTCGGATCGCGCTGCCGCTCGGCAAGCTCCGCCACCTTCAACTCCCGTTCCGCCTGGTTCAGATAATGCACATTCTTCATTTTCATGTTCCTTTCGTTCTTTCGCACGACCGACGTGTCGCGCTTTCACCAATGGGGCACCCATGTCCCACTTTCCTACACGGAACAACGACACCGCCCAACGGAATCAACGGGATGATGCCAATTGTGGCATGTCCCAATCATGTCCCAATCAACAAGTGAAGCACTCAGCGGTCCATACGCCGACGGTCATAGTTGACGGCGTCATCATACCCCGTCCTTCCCCGCAGGCCCTTGATGCGGTTCTCGCGCTTGTAACGCTGATACTCAGGAACCAGACGACGCATTCCCTCCGCGGACTGGCGCATGGCCCTGAACATGTCTGCCCAATCAGACCGCTCGGATTTCCACCGCGTGATGGTCTTGCGATCGACCCCGAAAAGCTCGGCCAAGGCTTGCGATGTCATGCAATAGCGTTCGTATTCGCGCCGCGGCGCGCTTTGTACGGCACGAAGCGCAGACCCCTCAGCCGCCGCCGAACCGCCACCGCACACTTCGGCCTCATGCACCGCCGCGCCAATCTCCCGAAAGGCGTTCTGCAAGGCGGAATAGGCCTCAAAGGTTGTGCCGCCCAGCACATCCTGCCGACAGACAGCTGATTTCCGGATGCCGCTGACGTAGGTGCGAAGCCGATTCTCCATCGCAACGGTCTTCTCGTGAATTCCATACCGTATCGCCAGCTTCCGCAGGACAAGCCCCCACTTCTCCAGATAGGCGAAGAACACGCCTTCGACACGATGCTTTTGCGCGGCGGACAACCCTCCGTACTCTTCAAGCGCACAGTACAGCGCCTTCGGATCCAGAAACCCCAGAAGCGGACAGCCAGAATACGAGAACCCGACTTCGAAGAACTCCTCCGGCACCGGCGACTGCGTATCATCGACCGCAGCGATGAACCGCTCGAACGTCGGCATGACGCTTTCGTTCCACTCGCGGACGACCGTATCTATCGTTCTCATGCAAAGAACGCCATGATCTTATCCCAGTATTTCCACGCCAGGTAGATCGCGACGCCCAGCAGGATCGTATTGCCGAGACCAATCGCCTTGATGAGCGCTGCGGCGGCGACACCTGCCACAACGCCTGTAACAGCTGCCTCGGCGATGTCCTTGTCACTGCAATATGGTTTCTTCTCTTCCATTTTCACTCTCCTCCATCATCCGTTCGTCTCTCAGACCATGAGCATTATAACATCTTTTACGCACCTTGGGCCAGAAGTCGGCGAAGGTGATAAGCACTAACCCCTCAACGCCACTCGTGCCTTGTCCACGCCGAAGAGCGTCAGAAGCCGATGTACGGCATAGTCGGGATTGGCGAAGTAGGCCTTGCCGCCAAGCTCCTTCGCGCGAATCTTGCCGCTGGTGCCGTACTTGTGCGGAGCCGTCGAATAGCCGGAAAGCCGCGCACGCGGCAGCGGATCGACGAAGAACTTGCGGAAATAGCCGTCTGCCGGTAGCGTGTCGAATTTCGCCGCGTCCAGCTCGTTCAACTTGTCGAGGAGCGCCAGATAGGCCTCGCGCCACCCTTTCACGTCGCAGACGTGCTGGCCGTCGAAGACAAAGCCCTTCGGCGAAGTCAACGCCTCGAAATTGGGATCCGCCAGCGACACGGCACCTTCGACCCGAACCTGCGCCCCGACCACCGTTGCTTCCTGGATTTCCTCTAGCGCCGCGACAAGTTCCGACTTGGTCAGTCCGACCGCGTTGTTTTGCAGAGCCGTCAGCTGTTTCTTGAACTCTTCACGACACTTTCCGCGAATGAACTCGTCGCGGGCAAACCCGTCGAGATGAGACGTCCCGTTCGCCGCCCGCTGATAGATCTCCTCGGAATATTTCCGTTCCGTTGAATGCCACTTGTACAGATAGGCGACATATCCCGGTTCCGCCTCTGTTACAGGCACCTTCACGACGATCTTGCCCTCAACCCGTGCAGCCTGCGCCCCGGCGATGTACTTCTCGGCACTTGGGCCCAGATAGGCCTTCACCAGTTCCTTCAATTTGAGGATGTACTGATCCGCCGTACCTCCGAAAGACATCCCCTCGTCATTGGATAGCGGGCCTCTGCACGGCCTCGCCGATCCGCCGCCAAGGACAGCGAGGTCGCTCTCGACGCCCTTCACCTTGCCGTCGTCCGCGACGCCTAGCCAGAGCGTCCCGCCCGCACCATTGATGAATCCGGCGATTGTCTTCGCGATCTGAAAGTACTGCTTGACGCCTGGCACACTCTCGCCGGGAGCGATGAAAACGCTGGTCTTGAGCTCCGTCACCATGTTCTCCGGGCCGCCCAGCAGATTCTGCTGCGGCACTGACGCAACTTGAATGTTCATTCTGCCTGCATCCTTGTTAGTTCTTCTTGCCAGCGGCGTCGATGTCGGACTTCTTGTAGCCCTTCGACTTCAGCCACTTGACGAGCGGGCCGTACGAATTGGGGAAGTTCTGAGAGGTCAGCAGATAGTTTGCGCCTTCAGGATTGACTTGGCGGTCGCCGCGTCCTTGTCCGTCATCGCCTTCGCGCCCGCAGCGAAAAGCCGCTTGCCTTCCTCCTCCAGCTGCTCACGCACGAGCGCCAACGCCGCCGGAATGTCCGCATGCTTGAACTTCATCTTGATTTCTCCCTTCGTTGTTTGACCATCTTTCGATCCACAAGTTCTGTCTATCTGTTGATCGCCGTATCGGGCACAAGCCCCCTTACTTCGTAAGGCTCAAATTGAATCCCCGCTTCTGCAGCTATCCGTTTTGCCCACGCATCAAACCGTGTTTTGTTGCGTTTTTCCCGTTTAATGCTCTACTCATCTTCGCTGGTCCTTTTCACGTTCAAGCTCCATTTTCATCTCCTTTCCAAACTATGAATTAGCCCCTTGCCGCGGCGGATTCGATTATGATAAAATACGTATCGGCAAGGGCGAAAGCCTGCGTCACCGGCAAGCGGGAAAGTTTCCTGCCTTAGGCGAGGAGAAATCCTCGCCTTTGTTTTTCCAAATCCGTAAAGACCATGAAGAAAAAGTCGAAGGAAATCAGCGTGTTCGTGGATGAATCGGGGAGTTTCGAACCCGATGCAGCATCCTCTCGGTTTTACATGGTCTGCATGGTCTTTCACGATCAGTCGAAAAGCATATCCGACTCGATTGCCCGGCTTGACGGCATGTTGGCCAACATGGGGCTTGAGCCAAATCATTGCGTACACGCGGGGCCCTTGATCCGACGCGAGAAAGAATACGCGCAAATGTCCCGAGAAGAGAGACGCCGCATCTTTGACCGCATGATCGCCTTTCTCCGCAAGACAGACATCTCCTACAGGTGCTTCTGCGTGGACAAGCGTCTGCTTGGAATCAACCAAAGCGTACACGACCCATTGCTTCAGCAGATCCTGAGATTTCTGATGGTCAATGCGGAAACCTTCAATTCCTATGATGCGCTGAAAATCTACTATGACAACGGCCAAGCTCCCTTGACCGAACTCCTGAAAGAAGCATTTGCAGCTTTTTCCTCGAAGACTGTTTTCGTTCCGGCTGTCGAGCCCTCCCAGTACCGCCTTTTCCAAGTAGCCGACATCGCCTGTACAATTGAACTCGCGCAAGCCAAACTCACCACCCGTGACGGCCTTTCCGAATCGGAGAACGTCTTCTTCGGCGGAGCCAAGAACTTCCGAAAGAACTTCCTTAAGCCACTCAATCGCAAGCTCTTCACATAGGTTCTTCCGCAATCTGTCTCGCGCCGATATCACTTGTTAATCCTCACTCGAACATGCGGTTAACTCGTAGCAGCCTTCGATCTTTGCCATGATGTCGCGGGTGCGGGCGATGGCGCGGACCATGCGCTTGTAGTGCGAGACGTCTTCTGCCGAGAGCTCGCGCCCCTTGCGGTCCTTGAGCCACTTCTGCAGCGGCTGATACCCGCCGATGTAGAAGTTCCAGAGGTCTTCCGCCACGTTCGTGAACTTCACCTCCTTGTCGATGTACACGCCCCCGTCCTTCCAGACCGGCTTCACGACTGTCGGCTTGACCGGTAGGGCGCGACCTCCGGGCGCGCCGTCCCCGCCCACCAGTTCCACCTCCGCCGGCTCGTCGAAGTCCTCCATGCAGTGGATGCGCCGCAGCTCCGCGCCGAATGCCGCCATCGTGCGGAACTCCTCGCCGTTCTTCGGATAGGGAATGCGCGGGAAGTCGATCTTTAGGAACTCCGCATACTTCTTCCTGTACTTGCCGCTGTGCAGCACTGCGTAGATGTAATCGAAGACCAACTGAGGATTGCCGTTTTCCGACCTGCATTTGCAAGCGGACGATTTCGCACCGTGTTTGCAAGCCGTCGCCTGCAAATCCTGGTCGGAAAACTTCAACCCCGCCGCCTTGCAGATCTTCTTGTAAATCGCCGCGTCAAAGTTGACTCTACGACTCGGCGGCTCCACCGCCGTGTCGTAGAGGTAGAGAGGGAAGACATTACAATTGTCCTTTGAGGAAAGCAACGTCTTGTCCGTTATCTTAGTTGTGCAGAACACGGGCAATTCGTCATCTCGACTACAAATCTTAACAAGACAAATCCCTAAATTCTCCTGCCTGAAATTAGCCATGAATTTTTCACGCGCTCTTGCAAGTAGATCCGCTTTATAATACACAAACTCTTCATCAAACGGACGATACAATATCTTCTTAATGTATTTATGATCTACCTCCGCGCCCAAGACATTTTCAATTGCCAAAAGTAGATTCTTCTGATTCTGAGATACCAAAACAGCGTCATTGCCTGTAGTAACCCCCATTGAATCCAATGGCACCAATTCCGACAGACGGAATCCTTTATCATATTCATCCTGCAACCCGAAGTTTTTGGGCACCATAAACAACATCGGAGACCGAGGGAGTACGTCTGTCCACTTGATTTGATCAAGCGAACGACCTGCCAGCCACTCGTTTTTCATTTCGCGCGAACCATACAGGTCGGCATAGTGAACGGTTGCGAGTTTAGGTAGGGCGCGGACTCCGGCCGCGCCGCAGCCAGATTCCAACGCAGCCTCGTTGTTGAGCTGCTTCGGCGATCCCGGAGTGTTCGCTCTGCCATTTTCGCCATACTTCACAAAGAGGTTGATCGACACGCCCTGCATGATGTCGAAGACATTCTCGTCCTTGCTGCCGTCAGGGCATGTTTCCTTCTTCTTGGAATTGCCGTGGAGATTGAGAATGTAAATCTCGTCAAACTCTCTCAGCAGGTTCCAGCGCATACCGCGAAACGTCGGATTGTCGATGAAGCCATGCGGATTAATGTAGGCGAGAATGCCGCTACCTGCTTGACGGATACGCTCCTGCCCATAGCGAATGAACTTCACATAATCATCATTGATCCATTTCGGGTTGCGTTCCTTGAGCTTCACCTTTCCGCCCGGTTCCATCTTATATTCTTTCATCAGATCCATGATCCACGCACCCTTGTTCTGACTTTCACCTGAATACGGCGGGTTGCCGATGACGATGTTGATGCCGCCGTTCTTCTTCGCCTCGTTCGCGGCGAGGGACTCGGTTGCGAGAGGGTCGCTTTCGCCGAAGTCCAAGGACATCTGCTTTTCGGTGCCGCCCGGCTCTTCGAGCGTGTTCGTGAGATAGACCTTGAGCCGTTCGCCGCCCTTGAAGTCATAGCCCGTGTCCTTCAGCACCATCGCGAGCTTCATGTGCGCGACGGCGTACGGCGCCATCATCAGCTCGAAGGCGTAGAGGCGCGGCAGAACGTGGGCGTCGACGTAGCGGCTCCAGTCTTCCCTGAATTGCTGCGGCGCGCTCGGTGATCGCGCCCTACCGGTTTCCCAACGGTGCTTGAAGTTCTCGTAGATCTGGAGGATTGTCTGGCGAATGTAGGTGCCCGTTCCCGTCGCGGGGTCGAGGATCTGGACGCAAGGCTCCTCGACCTCCCGACTTTCGACCTTGAAAGTCTTCTTTCGCGGCATGAACACCTTGACGTCTCGCTTCACCTTGCGAACTGCGTCACAGGCGAGGCCGTCGGCGAGACCGAAGACCGTCTTCAGCAGGTAGTCGACGGCGCGGACGGTGAAGGTTACGACAGGCTGGGGCGTGTAGAAGACGCCGCGCTCGACTTTCTGCGCCTTGTCGTATTCCTTCAGGAACTCCTCGTAGAAGTGGATGACCGGATCCTCCCGTCCGCCACCGGTCTGACGTCCGAAGTCGTCCGCAATCACCTTCGCGTCCACGTGCGACAGCAGTTCGACGATGTCGCCTATGCCGAGCTCGTCGAACGAGAGCTTGCCGCGCCGCTGGAAGCAGTCGCGCATCAGGCTCTTCAGGAACGGATTGGTCGTCGGGATGAGCGAGATCGCCTCTTCGGCGCTGAAGGTCTCGGGCGTCTCGTCCATGCACCGCGCGGAGAAGAGCCCGTAAACGATCGTCTGCGCGTACATGTCCGCGAATTCGGATGTGGAGAGGTTGTGGACGAGCGTTTTGCGAACTTTGTCGCAGAGCTTGTGGACAAAACCCCTCTCCGTCTCGGCCTCAAGCGTTGCAAGAATTCGCTCCTTCACGTCCTTCGCGACGCGGGCAAGCTCGACGGCCAGCTTGGCCGAGGTCGTGATTACCTGACGATAGTAGGTGTCAAACGCCTGAAGCCACGTGTCGCGCCACATCTGCGGATCGCGGTCGTTGTCGGACACGTTGGGCCATTGGAGATAGCTGAGACGTTCCTTGAACTTCTCCAGCTCGATCGGACCCGCAACTTCGGGTTCAACATCAAACGCCCGCACGAGGAAGTGATTGTCTTCCGTCTCCTCGAAATGCGCGACCATGATCCGACGGTTTCGTCCCCTGCCCCAGAAGCAGAAGAAGAGAAGGTCCTTGCAGTCCCAGACGGCATGTTCCGCGGCGTTTCGCTTGTTCGGGACAAGCCGCGAAAGAATGCGGCGAAGCGCCATCACGGAAAACTTTGTGGACGAGAACTCGACAGCAAAGATACCCCACGTCTGTTCCTCGACGAGCGGCGGCAGTTGTCGGAGCGACTCGACCTTGGCGAACTCATCCGGACGGATGCCGAGGTCGTCCGCCGTGAAGTCGTACATGTAGTCGGCGATCTCCTCGACGTTTTCGACAGCCGCCGGCCAGTTGAGGTTCTCGGCGAGATAGGCGACGAGTCCGCCGATGTCCTTTACGTTCCGAATGTTCATGCCCCGTCCTCCTTTCCCGTCACACGAGCTGCATCCACGTCACGAGCCGCGGACCGACGCCGAGCGGGGCGTTGGCGGCCTTGAAGTAGGTGTTGCGAAGGTGTGACTCGACCTTGCGGCGCACGGTGGCGAAGTCCGCGGCGGACACCGTCAGGACGCGCGGCGTGTCCTTTTCGCATTTGATCGCCGTCCAGACCTCCTTAATCTGCGTGCGGACGTTCTCGCCCGCCGCGTCGCACAGGAACCAGCGGCAGTCGGCGTTGTCGAACGACCACGAGGAATCTGGCATCTTGGTCGGCAGGGCGTAGCAGAAGAAGTATCCCTTCGCCGGATCGGTCGCCTTGCCGCTGAACATCTTCGCGGGAAGGTCCTTGACGTGCGTCAGGTAGTCCGGATTGTCGCTGAGGAGCTGCACGTAGGCGAGCGCGACCTCCTCGGCCGGCGTCGTGTGGCCCTCGTACTGCGCGTTGAAGTCGTTGAGCGCGGCATAGTTGTCGCACTCCGTGAGCAGCTGTCGGCCCTCAATGCCGAACATCTTCGAGATGCGCAGCGTCTTGCGCGTCACCGTGCGGTAAAGGCCCAGCAGTTCCTCCAACTCGTTCGGCGGCAGGAAGTTCCAGTAATAAACGCGGTCGCGGTCTGCCGCGAGGTCGGGATGGTCGGCGAGCAGCTGCGCCTCGGTCGCCGCATTGCGGCGACGGTCGACGCGGCCGATCCGCTGCATGAGCCGCACGGGGTTCCAGTGCAGTTCGTAGTTGATCAGCAGCGAGGCGTCCTGAAGGTTCAAGCCCTCGGAGAGGACGTCCGTTGCGATGAGAATCCTGATCTCGTTCGCCACGTCCGCCGAAGTCCTGTCGTTGTAGTACGGCGCGAACCGCTGAATCATCTCGTGCCGGTCGACGTTGCTTTGTCCGTCGATCTCGAAGACGCCCGTAAAGCCCGCGGCCGTCAGCTCCTTTTCGAGGTACTTGGCGGTGGAGCGGAACTCGGTGAAGACGATGACCTTTCGTCCGGCGATTTTCGGCTCGTCCTTGAGGAGCCGCTTGAGCGTATTCAGCTTGTCGTCCTCAGCCGGATCGAGGTCGAACATGTCCTTGATGAACACGCCGAGCGTCTGAAGGTCCATGACGGTGTCGAGGACCATGTCGGCGAGATTGAAGTCGTCCTCGGAGAAGTTCTCCTCGGCTTCCCAGACATACTCCGGCAGGTCGTCCTCGAACTCCTCAAGGGTGCCGTTCTTCGTATGGGCGCGGATGAAGTCCTCGACGTATTCGATGATGTCGGCCTGCTCGGCGAAGAGCCGGTCAACCGCGTGCTCGCTCTTGGCGCGATAGTCGGTCGCGAACTTCTTGAGCCGCGCGTAGATGCGGATGCACGTGTCCTGAAACGCCGCGACGGAACTCTCGAAGCGCTTCAGGAGGAGCTGGCGCACGAGGTTCACCACCTGCTTCTGGCGGCCGACCTTCATCGGGTCGACCTTACTGATGTCGCCCTTGAAGTACGCCTCCTCGTAAGGCGAGTAGATCGCCAGGGCGAGAATCGGCGTCGGACGTCCCGTTCGGCGGTCGCGGCGGCTGCACGTCTCGATGAAGTCGTCCGTCAGCTTGCCGTAGGAATCGCGCAGCGAGTAGTTGGCGACGTTCGGCAGCTTCTCGACGGGAAAGACGACGCCACCACCCTCGGCCGTGAGACTCTGCTTCACGAATGCGCGGCTGCGCTGGACGACGAGCGCCGAGACGAGCGGATCGCTCACGAACACGCTTTCGGGAACGTCCATCCCCTCGGCGTACGCCGTTTCGCCGGTTGCCTCCTCGAGCTTCGCCTCCATCTTCTTGAAGTGTCCGACGAGACTGTGGATGCCCAGCGAGGTGTTGGAGAAGTAGGCGTCGTCCTGGAGCGTGAACAGCTCGATCATGTGCTGGAGGTCTCGGAAGCTGTTGTTGACGGGCGTCGCCGTCAGCATGAAGAGCTGCTTGCGCGGTGCCGTCTTCATGATCTCCATCAGCTTGCGGTAGCGGTTGGACGCCTGATTGCGGAAGTGGTGCGCCTCGTCGATGATGATGACCTCCGCCTGTTCGGCGATCTGCTTCATCAGGTACTGGTTCCGCTCCAGCAGCAGGTCGGTGTGGTTGACGACCTTGAACGGAGAGAAGCCCTCGAGGATGTCCGGCATGTACTTGCGGATCGTCGTCTCCCAGACTGACTCGCGCGCCGCCGCCGGGACGATCAGCACCGTCTTGCGGCGCTCGTGCTTCACGAACCGCTCGATCAGCATCAGCCCCTCGAACGTCTTGCCGAGGCCGACGCCGTCGCAGAGGAATGCGCCGGAATACTTGCTCGCGATGTCCACGAGATTGTTGTAGCCATCCTTTTGGTACTGCGAGAGGCGTCCGTAGACCTGCGAGTTCTTCCGTTCCCATTCCGAGACGGACTCCTCGCGCGTCTTGAAGAACTCGTACATGGAGCGCAGATAGACGTCGTAGGGCGCATACTCCCTGCACTGCGTCTCAATCGTCTTCAGGACGGCCTCGGTGATGTCCGTCGCCTCGTTCCACCGCGTCTCGAACCACTGCTGAAGCTCGTCGACATTGTCCTTGAGCTGGACGTTGAGCTCGATGTTCTTCGTGAGACCAGCCGCCGTGAAGTTGCTGGATCCGACGAGCGCATAGCCGCTCGGCACGTGCATCGCCGCCGGAAACTGGGCGCGGTAGTCGTCGCGGAACGTCGTGATGTAGGCCTTGGCGTGGAACTTGCCGCTCTCATACACCTTGCACTCGATCTTGCGGGTCTTCAGCGCCTCGAGAATGCCGGGAACGCCGACGAGGAAATCGTCCTTCTCCTGCGCGGCGTTGAGACTTTGCTTCATCTGGTCGACGAAAAAGTCGGCCGCCTTCTGAAGGACGGCACCCGTCCGCTTCGTCACCTCGTTGCCGAGGATGATCCGCACCTTGTCCAACTTCTGCCACTGAGTGTCCAGCGTCAGAAGCCCGCCGATCTCCAGATAGCCCGTTGCGACGTCCAGTTGCTTGGAAATGGGGCACCACTCCGTCAGGTACCGCTTGACGCTCCTCGTCTCGTCGGCATTGTCGACGATGTACAGGTTAGATTCCGACATGATCCGTTCTCCCGTCCGCTGGAACCGTGCCGCCCCATTCCCGCAGACAAAAGAACGTGGCGCGCCTCACTTCTTCACGTCTTCAGAAGGCATCGCCAAACGCCCAAACAGAAACATGAATGATGAAACACGCCACGCGGATTGCTCCGCGTAGCACGATTCATCGCATGCCGCTTCTGTTTTTGAAATTTGGCGATTTCTCTGAAAGCGTCATACGCTGATTCGCGTACGCTGCACGGGTTAGGTTGCCCACCCCGCGCATCTCCCGCTCCGTGGTTGCGGACGCGACAGAGCGCGTCCCTCCCCGTGGGGAAGCCGGCCGTTTCTGGTGCTGCGACCGGTTATCGTTCGTTCAATCTACTTCGTTCGATCTCCCTTTAGTTCGTCTGTGGGTAATTATACCAAAACTGGCGCGGAAAATCTGACCTGAAGACGATGTGTCTTATTGACCTTAATGATTTTATTTTGACCAGTGGGCAAGATGCACAAGGAGTTGAAATCATGGCACACACAGACATAAGCCCCCGCTGGGTCAAAATTTCAGAAGTTGCCGCAATGTACGGCACACAGCCCCGAACGGTCCGATACTGGATTCGAAAGGGATTATTGAAACAGGTTGGCATTGGTCGCCGGTTGCACTACGTCACCGCGGGAAGCCTCCAAACATTCAAGGAGGGACACGACTGATGGCTATGTCGCAGGATTTCACGCCAACGATAGATTTTCGCCAATGTTCGCACGATGACTATCGTGAACGGATACTACAGATCGCGACTCAAATGAAGTACGGCCAGAAGGATCCGAGCATCACGACCACATCTCTCCACATGCCCTTTCCTGTTGATGAGGGATTTGATAAATCGAGATTTGTAAATCTCAGCAAGGATGAGATACTACATCGGCTTGGGAGGAAACGCATCCACAATCTCACACTGCTCAAGCCGTTTGTAGACATCATGAAGCACAAGACGTCACAAGACGGCGTTTCGCTTTGTCCCATTAGCACGACCGCCAAGATGTGGAACTTGATTTACCAACGCCAGCAAAACGTATCCAACGTGCTCCAGACCGCACAACGTGTAGGTCTGCTCCTTTGTACGGATTCATCCTATCAATTTAACGGATGTTCGGACCGCTACAATCACTCCAAGATCTATGCCTACAACAAGTCCGCAGAAAGGAAACTGTTGGATTTGTTTCAAGAGCTTGATGTCAGATGTGATTGTCATGGTATCAATTCTAGTCATATGTCATCAATAGTACAAAGATTCAAAAATGCTGAATCCCAGACCGCTCAGGAGTATCAGCAATACCTTGATTGCATGGAGGCTCTTAGAATCAGAATTACGCAACGAACCTTCCTGCCATTGTTGAAAGAATCCATCATTAAAGGCT
>JAEDMC010000037.1 GCA_016303225.1 Kiritimatiellia bacterium | reverse complement strand
CGAGGTCTACACGATCACGCGAGAAATGCCCGGATGCTCAATCGCCCAGATGCCCAAATGCTGTAGTCGGTCACTCAACACCGCTTCGCGGCATTGAGCGCCCGACTACCGAAGAAAAGAAAAACGCAGGCCTGGAGGACGAAAACGCCCGATGCGACGAATCGCACTGGGCAGACTTTAGCGGAATTCAGCCAGTTTGCTTTCAGAATTCCAGTTTAGTTCTGGAAGCGACGGACTATTCTGCGTCTTCCTGCTTCCGCGGAATCACCAGCGCCGAGAGGAACGCAAGGATCAGCGGCAAGGCCACGGCATCCAGCACGAGCGAACGCACGACGGCCTTCGGCTCGACGCACTCGTCATTGGCCAGCGACTCGAGCGGCGTGGCGGAGGAAATCGGACTCGTCGCCTCGACGGCGACGCGCGTGATGAAAAGTCCGATCCGGTCAGTGACGTTCGCGCCCAGTTCCTCCGGATATTGCTCGAGGACGCTCGGGCTCATCTCCCCGACGATTAGCGTCACCAGCGCGACGAACAGGGCGACCGGACGCCCCAGGCCCGCCGACAGGAACAGTCCGAACGAAACGACCAGCGACAAGATCGCCAGCAGCACGAGAAAGGCGCGCACCAGATTGAAGCCGAAGGCGTCCGCCGGCAACAGCACGTTGATGTCCTTGCGCGGACGCAGCATCAGCGCGTCCTTGCCGCCGTTGAAGAAGGTCAACGCGTCCGCCGGACCTTCTGAAACCTGAGACGGACTCAGCGGCACGGTGACGACCGCCTGGGTGATGTTGCTGACCGGCGCCGCCCAATCGCCCAGCGTAAACCGCCCCCGCACGTCCTGACGCGTGTCGAACTGCGCCGCAAAACGCATCCGCACTCGGAGATCCGTCCCCTGTGGATGAAATTTCGGGAACCGCCAGGACGTCACCTCGTTCGTCGGGATCGACTGGTAATGGTCGACCGCCCGGGCCGCAAGAATGCGCAGAACGACCTCCTTCTTGGCCTTCTTGACCGCTTCGGGAGTCTGCGGATCCTTCATGTACGCCTCGTACATCGCCGCAGCCTCCTCCTTCACCGACGGCAGGACGGGCGAAAGCACATGATAGCACGGCGCGGAAAGGCCGACTTCCAGCGCCAGCGCCGCACAGGCCGTCAGCAGCACGACGGCACCGACCGCCATGTGCGCCACGGCCTTGCCGAGGACGAGGACAAAGCAGCGGACCGGACGGACCATCGTCAGCTGGAGCCGTTTCGCCACCCGCTCCCGCGCCAGCGAACCGGTCGCCGACGACAGCAGGGCGATGACCGTGAGGACGAAGACTCCGCCGAGCGAAAAACGCAGGTACAGCTCGCGCGCCCCTTCGGCCGTGCCATCCCCCTTCAAGACATGCGGCAGGCCGAACATCCAAGCAACGGTCGCCACAACCAGCATCGCCAGCGTCCGCGAACGGACGAGCGAGCGCAGTTCCAGCATCACGATCTCGGCAAACTTGCGCACGTCAGCCCTTCAGGAAGCCCGCAAGATTGAACGAACCGACGTCCCCGACCTTCGCGAGGAAGAAGTCCTCCAGGCTCGTGCCGAGTTCGGACACCTTGCCCTCGGCTACCGAACGTCCGTGATTGAGGATCATTACGCGGTCGCAGACGTCTTCCGCGTCGGCCAGCAGATGCGAGGTCATCAGAATCGTCATGCCGCCGGCGCTCAGGGCCTTGATCAGCGTCTTCACCTCCTTGGTGGACACGGGATCGAGTCCGCTCGTCGGCTCGTCGAGGATCAGCAGGTCCGGCTTGCCGATCAGGGACGAAGCCAGGGCCACGCGGCGGGACATGCCCTTCGAGAAGCCTCCGACCGGCCGCCGCGCGACATCGGCGAGGCCGACCATTTCGAGCAGCTCGTCCGTCCGGCGCTTCGTCTCCCGACGATCGAGTCCGCACAGTCCCGCATAGTAGGACAGCGTTTCCCGCGCGGTCAGGAACGGATGAAGATAGCTGAGTTCCGGCAGATAGCCGAGACGCCGGCGCGCCGCGATGTCGCGGGGCGGAAGGCCGAACAGCCGCACCGTTCCGCCGCTCGGACTCAGCAGCCCGAGGATCATCTTGATGGTCGTCGACTTGCCGGATCCGTTCGGCCCCAGAAGCCCGAACACCTCGCCGCGGCGAATCGCCAGCGACAGCCCGTCCACGGCCGCGACCGTCGGACGAAGCCAGAAGTCGCGGAACGTCTTCCGCACATCCGAAAGCCAGACTATTTCGTCTTCATTCATGTCATGTCCCGTCCGTTGGCAAAGTTAAACCCGAGAAAGAGGAAAATCAGCGCGAGGGGCAGCGTCGCCGCCGCCGCCAGGCCGACATAGGTCCATCCGACCGAACCGCCGCCCGTGAGCGCGTCGGACATGTAATAGTTGCCGACCGCGGGAACCAGCAGGGTCACGACCACGCCGACGCATGCGGCGGCGGCGTTCGCCTTCAGGCGGACGGCAAACGCCGCCGCCGCCAAGAGCAGCACCAGCGTCAGGAAAACGATCAGCAGGGCGACGGGAAGCATGCGGACGACCAGCGGAAAGTTCCGGCAGGCCGTCCAGAGTCCGGCGGCCAGCGCCAGCGCGGCCGACACCGCGAAGAACGACAGCACGAAACGGCATCCGGCAAAGCGGTTCAGCGCGGCGCCGACGACCAGCGGAAGGATCATGACGCAAATGCCCGCCACGAAGCACGGCCCCCAGAGCCGCGCAAGGTCGCCCGTCGCCTTGGCGATTTGACCGCCCACCGCCGCACCTTCGACGATTGTCACCGAAACGCAGAAGACAATCGCCGCGAAGATCAGATAGGCAACAAAGGCCCCGATTCCCTTCATCAGGAAGAAGGACTGACGCGAAACCGGATGCGCCAGGGCCATTTCGCACGTGCGCGACTCGATTTCGCGGCGAAAGGTCCTGATCGTGCCGAAGACCGCGACAGCCCCGCCGCAGATCAGCAACGCCGAGAAGCCCGCGTCACGCGCCATGCGCGTCACCTCGCCGAACTGATGATAGTGAAATGCCGGCGCGAAAACGGCAATCACCAGCGCCGCCAGCAAAATCAGCAAAGACAACGGCTCTGAAAGCATTTCCAGAGCCGTTGCCTTGATGATCGCGAGAGATCTTCTCACGCGCCCCAGCCCAAGCCGCCGCAGAAGGTCTCGAGCTGCGTGTTCTCGTACAGGAACCAGACCAAGGCGCCGAGCACGGCACAGGCCGCCAGCTGCACGATGGCCGAAAGGGTCCACACCCAGGACGCGCCCTCGTCCGCCCTTGCGGCCATGGGAACCGGCGCCGTCGGCATCGCGGGAATGTCCGGAATGTCGGCGACCTCACCATCCGCCGGCTTGGCGTCCACCGCAGGAGCGGACTTCACAACCGTCGTCGCCTGGGTCGCCGGACGCTTGACGCCGAACTTTCCGGCCGGACGAACGCCCGTGCTGCCGGGCCGCGCGATCTTCAGCGTCTTGCGCTGTGTCATCGTCACTGCCGGAGCTGCGGCAGGTGCGGCAGCGGCAGGTACGGCAGCGGCAGGTGCGGCAACGGCTGGTGCGGCGGCCGCAGGCGCGGCGGCAGGAGCCGCTTCAGCCGCAGGCTGAGCCGGCGACGCCGCCGTTGCCGACGGAATGTTGATCGGACGCTTGATGCGAATGGTCTTCATGGGCGCGGCTTCGTCCTTCACCGGCGCGACGCCCATCGCGTCCGCCAGCGAAATGCGCGCCGTCTTGTGCTTCGCCGCCTCTTTCTGCGCGTCGCTCATCACACCCTCGGCGATGATGCCCGTCTTGTGCAGGATCGCCTGCTGCGGAATCTCCTGCGTGACGCCCTTGAGCTTCTGCGTCACCGACTTGAGCGCCTCCATCGGCTTCGGGATATCCACAGCCACCGGCGCGGAATCACCGCGGGCCACCGCCGTCGCGGAAACGGTCGGGAGCTTGCCGACGCCCTGCGCGTCCACGGCAATCGGCTTGGGAACGGGCGCGGCGGAAACCGTCGCACCCGGCTTGCGAATCATCGGCTTGGGCGGCAGCCGGACACCCGGCTTGAGCGCATTCTGCGTCGGCAGTTTCAGCCCCGGACGCAAGGCACCCGTCGCCGTCGCACCCGGCTTGGGCGGCAGCTTCAAGCCCGTGGCCAAGCCCGGCTTGGGCGGCAGCTTCAAGCCCGGCTTGAGCGTCGCCGTCGAAGCGCCCGCCACCGGCTTGTGAATCGCCGGAGCAAGTTTCAGCGTCGGCTTCGGCGGCTCAGCCCCTGCAACCGGAATCATCTCAACTTCATCTGCCATACAAGACCTCCAAACCTTCCAAACTTCCCAAACCTGAGATTAGACCGCCATGACCTCGGCTTCCTTGGCCTTCAGCTCGGCGTCGATCTTGGCAATGCCGTCGTCCGTCGCCTTCTGAATCTTGTCAAGGGCCTGCTTCAGGTCGTCTTCGGAAATCTTCTTGTCCTTCTCCAGCTTCTTCACGAGGTCGTTCGCGTCGCGACGAACGTTGCGCATCGCGACCTTCTGCGCCTCGGACAGCGTCTTCGCCTGCTTGACGATCTCCTTGCGGCGCTCCTCGTTGAGCTCGGGGACCGTAATGCGCACGACCTTGCCGTCGCTCTGCGGCGTGACGCCGAGATTCGCAGCGAGAATCGCCTTCATGATGCCGTCGATCGTCGACGGATCGAACGGGGTGATCTTGATCTGACGCGGCTCGGGCGTCGAGATCGTCGCAATGTTCTTGAGCGGCTGCTTCGACCCCCACGCATCGGCCTGCACGCCGTCGACCATCGCCGGCGAGGCCTTGCCCGTGCGGAGACCCGCGAACTGCTGCTTGAGGGCGTCAAAGCTCTTCGCGATCTTCGCCGTCGTGTCATTCAAAACTTCTGCTACCGTTTCCATGTCTTATCACCTTTCAGCTCTTGACTTCTTTGTCGCTTAAATTCTCAACCGCTTGATCTCTTAACCGCTTAACTAACGATGGTTCCGACCGTCTTTCCCTTGATGACGCCTTCGAGCGCGTTCTTGTCGAAGAAGTCGAAGACCACGATCGGAATGCCGTTGTCCATACAAAGCGCAAACGCCGCCGAGTCCATGACCTTGAGGCGCTTCTCGAGCGCCGTCTCGTACTTGAGTGACGCGTACTTCTTCGCCTTCGGATCCTTCTTCGGGTCAGCCGTGTAGATGCCGTCGACCTTCGTCGCCTTGAGCAGCGCGTCCGCCCCGATTTCGCTCGCCTTCAGCGCCGCCGCGGAATCAGTGGAGAAATAGGGATTGCCCGTGCCGCCGCCGAAAATGACGACGCGGCCCTTCTCGAAGTGCCGGAGCGCCCGGCGCTGGATGAACGGCTCGGCGAGCTTCGGCATCTCGATCGCGGTCATCACGCGCGTCGGCACGCCGATCGACTCCAGCGCATTCATCATCGCGAGCGCGTTGATGATCGTCGCAAGCATGCCCATCGAGTCGCCCGTCACGCGGTTCACGCCCTTCGACGCGCCCGTCAGGCCGCGGAAGATGTTGCCGCCGCCAAGCACAATGCCGACTTCACAGCCCATCGCGTGGATTTTCTTCACCCGCTCGGCCATGAACGCCAGGTTCTTCGGGTCGATGCACTCGCCCGTTTCCTTGTTGCCCAGCACCTCTCCTGAAAGCTTCAGGAGAATGCGCTTGTACTTCAACTTGCTCGAAGAAGATTTTTTCACGCCTAAAATTGTATCAAATCAGGAGATTTTTGGCAATATCGCCCGCCGCAGAAAAAACATAGTCCGCCGAGGCCACTTCTTCGGACGTTCCATAGCCGTAAGTGACGCCGATCGTGGCGGTTTTGTTCGCCTTTCCGGTCTCGACGTCGCCCTTGGTGTCACCGACCATCACCGCATCGGCCGCATCGACCTTGAGCTCGGTGAGCAGCTTCGCCAGCAGCTCGGGCTTCTTGTACTTCGTTTCGAACGAGTCATAGCTCCAGATGCCGTCCATCGTCCGGTCCCAGCCAAACTTCTTCGCGATAAGCTGCGTCGCGCGGTGCCGCTTGTTGGTAACGATGTAGCACTTGCCGCCCGCCGCGCGAATCGCCGCGAGCAGCTCGGGAATGCCCGCGTACGGGACAGTGTTCGGAAATCCGCTTTCGTCGTAGAGCGGCTTGAACTTCGCCATCAAGTCCTCGACGAGCTGCGGCGTCGCGTCGTCGTAGAGCTCGTAGACGATCTTCTCGAGCGTCGGCCCGATCTTGAACACCTTGTCGAAGTTCGTGAGATCGCGCCCCATCGCCTGTAGCGCGCCCTTCCAGGCGACGACGATGTCTTCGCCCGTCCGCGCGAGCGTCCCGTCCAAGTCGAAGAACCAGTGCTTGTATTTCATTTTCTATATTCCGCTTCGCAGTCGCGGATTGCGGCAATCGCGTCTTCGGACGTCTCGACGGCGTCAAGGCGCTCCATGAGGTCCGTGCCGTGCGCAAGGATGGCAAGCCGCGCGAGGATGTGGAGATGCTCCTCGTGGTTCGTGGAGCAGATGAGGAAGAAGTGCCGCGTGCCTTCGCCGTCCGCCGCGCCGAAGAAGATCGGACGGACGCTGCGCCCGTACGCGATGAAGCTCTCTTCGAAGAGATAGGGATCGTGAAAGCGCGGATGCAGGAGCGCCATTCCCTCTCCGATCGCGGTCGATGCCGCCGCCTCGCGCGCCTCAAGCTCCTTGAAGAGCCCGTCCGGATCGTACACCTTACCGCCGCGGTCGGCGAGGTCCGTCATGTCGCGCAAGATGCCCGCCTTCGCCTTCGCCTGCACGGCGAGGTCGATCGTCTCGGCGTAGAAGAGGTCGGCGACGCCCCAGCTCGCCCTGTCCGCGCGGCGGTTCTCGTCCATCATCACGCGGTGCTGCTCCCTGAGGCCCTTCTCGTTCGCCGCGAGGAGATTCCGCTGCGCCCACTCGTCCAGCGCCCGGTGCTCGAAGAGCCAGTCGTCTCCGCGCTTCATCGCCTCGATCTCCCCGCGC
This sequence comes from Kiritimatiellia bacterium, assembly GCA_016303225.1. Lineage (GTDB taxonomy): Bacteria > Verrucomicrobiota > Kiritimatiellia > RFP12 > UBA1067 > UBA1067. The sequence continues at coordinate 11,191 of JAEDMC010000037.1, read as the reverse complement.
TGGGCGAAGTGCTTGAGCTCGTTCTCCTCCAGATGAACGTGCTCCGCCGCCTGCTTCAGATTAAGTATCTCGCGTGACATCTCCCGTATTATATCACATTCCGGACGTCCGTCAGCGTCTCGTCTCGACCAGGGCCGAGGCGATGACAAAGCCCGTGCCGAGCCATTGCAGGGGCGTCACGCCTTCGCCGAGGAAGACGACGCCGAGCGCAACGGCGATGACCGGCGTGAAATAGGCCGTCATCGCCAAGGTGGAGATCGGCAGAAACTTCTGCGCGGCGTTCCAGGTCCAGAACGGCATCAGCGTCGACACGAACCCGAGACCCATCGTCAGCAGCCACGCACGCGGCGTCGCCGGCCAGGCGAAGTCGCCGAAAAGACACACCGCCCCCATCATCGCCGCGCCAAGCAGCATCGTCCAGGTCGTGAAGACGGACGATCCCAGCCGGCAGTTGAGCTCGCGTCCGCACACCGTATAGACGCCCCAGACCGCCGCGGACAGGAGAATGTACACGTCGCCGGACGAGTAGGCCTCGAGCGCCAGTCCGCCGGAATGGACGATCTGGATGACGAGCAGCGCGCCGATGAGGCCACAGAGAAGTCCGATCAGCCCCCGTCCGTCGACATGCCGCCGCACGAGCGCATCCGCAACGAAGATCATCAGCGGCGTCAGCGCATCGGCCATCGAGGCATTCGCCGTGCTGACGCGCGCGCAGCCCATGAAGACGCACCAGGCCATGATCGCCGTGCCGACCGGCGCGAGCCAGAGCATCGACAGCCAGTCGCGGCGTGACGGCGAACCCAGCTTCTTCCGTCCGTGCGCCGTGACGGACCCGACCGTCAGCATCGTCGTGCCGGCGATTGCGAAGCGCAGAAACGACAGCATCTCCGGCGAAACGCCGTACCCCTTCGTCAGCGCCCCGCCGAAGATGAAGGTCGCGGCAAACCCCGTGACGGACAACGCCGCCAGCACAAGACCCAAAAGCAGCCTAGGCATCAGACACGGCTCTCATTCTCTTTTATCTGAATCCCAAAATCTTGTGCAACTGCACCGAGAGCGACCAACCGGCGAGCTGCGAAAGGACCGACTTCGCCGTCGCAAAGTCAATCTGTCCGTCATGATCGCACGGCGAAACGTAGTAGTCGGTCGCGGCTATCTGCCTGCGGACCTTCCGACAGAAGTCAGCCGTCGCCTCGTCTTCGGCCACCACACGTACCTCGTCGGCTTCGACCAGCCTCACCGACGCGCCTCGTTTGGGCGAACAGGCGACATAGTCCACAAAGCCGAGCCAGTCCGCATCATTCGTCCCATTCGTCTCCACGCCGATCCAATAACCGGCCTTCTTCAGCGCCGCAACCAGTTCGGGCATCTCCTTCTGCATCGTCGGCTCGCCGCCCGTCAGGATGACGCTCTTCGCCTTGTACTGCCCGAGCTCCGCCAGAAGTTCGTCCAACGAAGCCGAGAAGCGCTTCGTCACGTCGGTGTCGCACCACGGACACTTCAGGTTGCAGCCGGCGAAGCGAACGAAGACGCACGGCCTTCCCGTGTTGCGCCCCTCGCCCTGCAGCGATTCGAAGATCTCGACGAGCTCGTACATCAGAGCGTCTTGTCCGACTTGTCAAGCCCAGGCCGTCCGCGGAGAATCCGCGAGACGAGCGGCGCGCTCACGCACTCGAAGCAGTTGCGGGCGCGGACTTCGATCCGGTAGTCCTTGTCTTGCGGCAGTTCGGCGACGTCGAACCAGAAGCGCTGGCGCGCGGGCTCGTACTTCGCCATCTTCGGATAGGCGGGGGAGAGAAAGTGCTTCACGAGCACCTCTGAACCGTCCGTCGGTACCGCCCGGATCTCGTAGTCGAACACGCGGTGCCCCTCGGGCATGACGGCGCTCGGGAACTCGCAGTTCAGCACGATCGTCCAGAAACCGGACCGATTCTCCGTGTTGCGCGTCTCGAGATCAAGTTCCGCTCCAGCCGGAAACTGCGGGATCGGCTCCCGCGCACCCCGCATCTTGTCCGCATAGGGCTTTTCGACCGCCCCGGCGGCGAGCGGAATCAGCCACTCGGGCGCACCGTCGTCATTTTCCTCGATGTCGCGGCGCTCGATGACGATCTTGTCCGTCCACACGCTGACGATGAAACCCTCGCCGCCGCGGAGGTCACGGCGGACCGGAATCGGTCCCATCGCCTGCTTCGACTTGCCGCCGCGGTTCCCACCGCCGTTCTCGTATCCGCCCGGCAGTCCGGCGTAAGAGAGCGACGGGATGCCGACGGACGTAAACGCCCCCTGCCAGATCTGGCGCTCGTCGATGAACGGACGATGCGTGTGGCCAGTAAATGCCACGCAATTCGGATACGCGTCGAGGATCGGCTTGGTGACCCCGTTGTCCGCCCAGCCGAAGCTGTCCACCGTCGTGCCCTTGATCGGCAGATGCTGGAAGAAGAAGAACGGCTTGTTGCCGGAGAGACGCGCGCGGTTCGCATTCGCCCAGGCCTTCAGCTCCGTCCCGTCGCTCGCGCCAAATTCGCACGAAACGAAGTCGAAGCCCTTCACGGTGCGGCAGCGGACGTTCGCGAACTTCTCGCCGAAAATCTCCGCCCAGGCCGCCGGGAGATCCTTGTCCATGCGATCCGCCTCCGAATAGCCGTTGGCGTGCATCTCCATCGTCATGTCACCGTAGGCCCAGCCGTCGTAATCGTGGTTACCGGTGCAGAAGAGCGGGACGACATCCGTGCCGCCGAACACGCGGTCCCAGGTCTCCTTGACGTAACGGAGGCTCACCTTGAGTCCCCAGTCCGTGATGTCGCCAGGCACCATCACCGCATCGACGCCGCGGCGCTTGAACTGCTGGAGCGCCTTCTCAAACATCGCGCACGACTTCGGCGTCGTCACATGGATGTCGCTCACGACGCCAAACGTCATCGCGGGGGTGCCGAACAGGTCAAAGGACCGACAGCCGGACAGCATCGTCACGGCACTGGAGGAAAACAGGAATTCACGTCTTGTCATTCTTGTTTTTCTTTCGTCTTACAGTCTCTTCAGCACGTTGCGGATGGAACGCTCGCGGGCTTCGATGGACTCGCAGAGGCGGAACTGGACGCGCGCGCGGTTCAGGTTCTGGGCGGGCTGCGTCGTCTTGAAGTAGACGTTGCCGGCGAGATAGTCCTGGAAGAAGCGAAGCCCGAGCTCAAATGGCAAGAGACGAATCGAGTCGTAGAGATACGCACGATCGGCGTCCGTCAGGAATGCCCCCGCCTCGCGCATGTAGCCCTTGCAGAAGGCCGTCGCGAGGTCCTCGTCGAACACGACCTTGGCGAGGTTCGTCTCCTCTTCGCCCGCCGGATTGCAGATCGAACGAAGCGCGTCGCCGAAGTCCATGTGGATGAGCCCCGGGCTCACCGTGTCCAGGTCAATGACGGCCGTGCCCTTGCCGGTCACATCGTCGATCATGATGTTGTTGACCTTCGGGTCGCCGTGGAACATGCGCTTCTTGAGTTCGCCCTTCTTCTGCGCCTTCTCGAGGCAGACGGCGAGCGCACGGCGTTCTTCGACGAACTTCGCGAGACGTTTCGCCTCCATGGATGCGCCGAGGAGCGCCTTTGCGCCCTTCGTCTTCAGCGTCGCATCATACTGCTTCAGATAGCCGGACGTCACATGGAAGCCGGGCAGAGGATCGACAATCGCCTTCGGCGACATGTCGGAGATGAGGTAGTGGAAGTGTCCGAGCGCCGCGCCGCACTCCATCGCGTGCTCGGGACCTTGCGCGACGTTGAAGGCGTGGGCGGACATGATACGGGTGATGACGCGCCAGATCTCGCCGTTGTCGTCCACGACATAGTCCCTCGCGTCCTTCGCCTTGACGATCCGCGGCATCTGCCACACGCGGTCGTCGCGTCCGGCCTTCGCATCCGCCTCCAGCTTCTCGTGGCAGTGCTTGGTGATCTCGTGCATGTTGGACATGATCGCCTCGGGCACGGGAAACACCTTGCGGTTCACCTTCTGCAAAATGACCTGCGTCTCGGTGAACGTGTTGCGGTAGATCGCCAGGAACGTATCGTTGATGTTGCCGTTGCCGAACGGCTCCAGCGCGACAAGGCGTCCCTTCAGGTTGAACTTGTTGATGAGCAGCGAAAGTTCCATGGTCTCTCCTTATCTTGGCTTCAAGAAGAAAGCGTCGTGGGTGATGGCGAAGGCCCAGTCCTCCGGCATGCGCTTCAGTTCGTGGCCCTCGCCCCAGGTGTCGGTGAAGAGGATTTCCTTCTTCTTGTCGTTGTAGCCGATGATGAGCCGCATGTGTCCGCCCCGCGACTGCGGGTTCACGCCCTTCTCGGGGAAGATGCCGAGAGTCACGCCCCAGAAGACGGGGATGCCGGCATTCACCTGTTGGTGAACGCCAGCGGAGAACTTCTTGAGCCTCGCGTCCTTTTGCCGCATGCGGTAGACGACCTTCGGATCCATCGCCTCGCGGATCTCGTTGACGTAGATCATGTTGCCTCTCGTAAACTGCGCCATCGACAGCGCCGGCTTCTTCTCGACCTTCGCCGCCTTGTTGTACTTCTCGATCTCGTCCTCGAGGTCGCCGATGCCGGCGGCCATGGAGACAACGGTCTGATAGCCCAGCCCCTTCTTCTGTCCGACGGTCCTCACGACCTCCCGCATCGCGTCGACGCTCGTACCGCCCTCGGCCGTCGTTCCTGCCAGCTGCGCGATCTCGTGCTCGTCGACCGCGTTGCCATAGTAGCGGAGCACGCGCTCCGACACCGCCGCGGCGCAATAGCCCTTCTGTCCCTGGTCCACCATCGGCACGTTATCAATGTAGACGTCGCCGTTCGGACTCTTCGTGACGTTGTCCTTGATCTTCGCCTTGCCCGCCTTCCCGGTCGCCCGCTTCGCCAGCGCGCCGACCTTCGCCTTGACCGCGCCCTTGGGCGTCAGCGTGAGCCGCAGGTAGTCGACGCTCCGGTTCTTCTGCGAATCCGCCGCGGAGAGTCCCCAGACGAGCTCGGCCGCCGGATCGGCCTTTGCGAACGCGCGGCGATAGCGCACCGTGCCGTTCGGCTGGGACGTCTTCTCGGGCTTCGTCTTGTCCGCCGGATCAATCTCCTCGGCGACCTTGGCGATCGCCTCCTTCAGCGCGGCGACGTCCATCGTCTCGTCCTTCGCATCCCCGCGGTTGTAGAGCGACAGCTCCACGCGCAAGACCTTCTCGTCCTCGCCGCCCTTGTCGAAGTAGACTTTCGTCTCCCAGACCTTGAGCCCGTGCCACGTACAGGTGTCGTGCTTCAGGCAGTTGACGATATTGCGGTCTTCGCTCGCGAAGGAGAAACCCTCCTTCGCATGCTCGACAGCGAAGAACTCGGCCTTCCCCGTCCAGGCGTCCTTGTTCGAGAAGAGCGCGCCCAGATCGAGCGCGGCCAGCAGAATCAGCGACGATGTGCACATGGTACGAAGTCTATCCTCCTTTGCTTGAAATCGACTTTGGCGACATGGACCTTCATCCGGTCGCCGATGTGCCAGCTGCCGCCGCCGTAGGCGGAAAGCGATTGGTCGGACTCGTTGAACTTCACGAACTTGCGTGAAAGCAGCGAGACGTGGACAAGTCCCGAGACCGCCAGTTCGGGAATCTCGACGAAGCACCCGAACGGGGTGCACTTCACGATCACGGCGTCATAGTCGAGAATCTGCCGCGAATTGAGCTGGTCCTCCATCAGCCGGAACTTCTTGATCTCCAGAAGTCCGCGTTCGGCTTCCGTCGCAATCTCCTCCCGCTCGCTCGTATGCTCGGCCCATTTCGCCAACAGCTTCGGAGGAACCTTCGCCTTCGACGGATTCTCCAGGTACGCCGCGAGCTGGCGATGGAGCGTCAGGTCGGGATAACGACGAATCGGCGAAGTGAAGTGCGCATAGTACTTCTTCGCGAGTCCGAAATGTCCGATGGTCGACGAGTCGTAGACCGCCTTCTTCATCGACCGGAGGATCATCGTCGACAGCGTCGGATAGAGCGGATTCCTCTTGATGGACTTCAGGAACTGCGCGAACACCTTCGGATTCTCGATATTGCCCATCTTGACGCCAAGGCCCCGCAGCTCGGAACGGAGCAGCAGGATCTTCTCCGGATCCGGCGGTTCGTGCAGGCGCGAGAGGATCTTTACCCCGCGCGTCCACAGCTCCTTCGCAACCGCCTCGTTCGCCGCGACCATGCACTCCTCGATCATCTGATGCGACTCGTCGTAGGGACGCGTCACGAGACCCGTCATCTCGCCGTTGCGGTCGAGGATCACCTCGGCCTCGGGGACCTCCAGGTCCAGCGCCCCCGCGTCAAACCGCTTCGTCCGCAACTGCTGCGCGAGCTCGTTGATCGCAAGAATGGTTCTAGCTTCTCTAGAAGTCCTAGAAAATCTAGAACTTCTAGCATCACCAGAAATCAGCGTCATCACCTGCTCATAAGTGAATCTCGCCTTCGACCGGATGACCGACTTCGCGAATTCACGCTTGACCATCTCGCCGTTCCTGTCAAACGTCATGAAGACCGAGAACGCGAGCCGGTCCTCGTTCGGCACGAGCGAGCAGACGCCGTTACAGAGCTCCTCCGGAAGCATCGGCACGACGCGGTCGCAGAAATAGACGCTCGTCGAGCGCTTGTACGCCTCGCGGTCGATGGCGCTTCCCGGCCGCACGTAATGCGAAACGTCAGCGATATGCACGCCGAGAATGCGGTTCCCCCTGCGGTCGGTCTCGAGACTCAGCGCATCGTCGTAGTCGCGCGCCGTCACCGGATCGCAGGTGAAGATGAATTTCTTCCTCAGGTCCAGGCGCTTCGCGTCTTTCGTCTCGCGCATCAGGTCCTTGACCCTCGCAGCCTCGTCCAGGACTTCCCTCGGGAAGGCCTTCGGCAGCTTGTAGAACTTCATCACCGCCGCGGTGTCCTCGCGGGCGGTTCGCCCGGGCGGCGGGAACAACGGCTGTTCGAACATGTCTTTCATCGTCTGGCAAACCTTCCGTCAAGCGCCATCGTCTCGGCATAGGATTTCGCACCGCTGACCGCGTCGGAAACGGCGAGATTCATCGCCGCCGAACAGGACCCGAGCCGTAGGAGGGCCTCGGGATCCATCCCCTTCAGAAGCGCATAAAGCGAACCGGCGCAGAAGGCGTCACCCGCGCCGACCGAACCCTTGATCCATCCGTCGGGCAGCTTCAGCGAACCGACGCGGACGAATTCTCCGTCCCTCCCCATCGTCACGCCGACATCTGGACAGTGCACGACGACGCGCTCCTTCACGCCCAGCTCGAAGAGCCCGTCGCAAATGCCCCGCAGGTCGTCCGGCTTCCGTCCGGTCGCCATCGCGCCCTCGACCTCGTTGATGATGCAGTAGTCGCAGTACCTGAGCGCGGGACGAACGATGCGCGCGAAACGGTCGGACTGTTCGCTCACGATGTCGACGGATGTCTTGATGCCGGCGGACTGCACCTTCGCAAGAAGCCGCGCGGCCTTCGTGCCGTACTCGTCGTCAGGAGCGTCCATGCCGTCAAGAAGCAGAAGGTAGCCGAAATGGAAGATCTCGCAGTCGAGCGCCGCGACGTCGATGTCGTCGGGGACGAGCGTCGAGTCGGCTCCGTGCAGGTTGAAGAACGTCCGCTCCCCGGTCGACTCGACCGTCATCACGTCCGTAAACGAGGTCGGACGCTCGTCCGTGCGCATCACAGCGGAACAGTCGACGCCCTTCGACGCAAGGAATTTCACGGCGAACTCGCCGTTGTCGTCCGTCCCGACCTTGCCGACGGCCTTCACCGCGACCGAGGGATCGAGCGTCTTCAGGTCGATCGCCGTGTTGCTCACGGAGCCGCCGACCGCACGCTTCACGGACGAGATCGGCACGAGCATTCCCCTGTCCGGCCAGCGCGGAATCATTTTGATCTGGTCGGTGATGATGTTGCCGCAAAATGCGATGGAGTTCTTCATGGCTTCTATCCTACAACAAGTTCTTCGCTCGGATACCGGACAAGGCGCTTCGATTCGCGCGAACCGATCATCAGGACGACCGTCAGCGCGCCGAGACGTCCGAGGAACATCGCGCACATGATGACGACACGTCCGACGGGAGACAGGTTGGCCGTCGTGTCGCCGATCGAGAGCCCCGTCGTCGTGATCGCCGAAATCGCCTCGAAGCCGAGCCGGAGGCTCGACGCCTCGGCGTTCGGCTCGGTCGCGAGCAGCAGCCCGTACACGACGTTTTCCAGAATCAGCAGCGCCACCACGATGACGATCGACTCGCGGACGACATCATAGGAGATGACCCGGTTGGAAATCACCGTCTCCGACTCACCGCGGCACATCGCGAGAATCGTGCAGACCAGGACCGCCAGCGTCGTCACTTTGATGCCGGCCGCTACGGAGCCCGGCGCGCCGCCGATGAACATCAGCCCCTCGTAGAGTCCGATTGTCGAGAGGCGGAGGTTCTCGAGCGGAATGACCGTAAAGCCGCACGAGCGCGGCGTCACCGCCTGGTAGAGCGCGACCCAGAGCTTTTGCCCCCAGGCATACTCCTTCAGCGCCCAGTTCCATTCCGACACCAGGAAGACGGCGAACGCGATCACGATCAACCCGAGCGAGAACTTCAGCACGATCGAGCTGTGCAGCGAGAGGCGCCCCTTCGCGCCGGACTTGCGGCGGAGGAACTTGAAGGTGCAGAGGTTGTAGATGACGAGGAACCCGATGCCGCCGAGAATCGTCTCCAGCGCCAGCACCCCCAGGACGAAGGGATCCGCCGCAAACTTGGCGAGCGAGTCGGCGTAAAGGCTGAACCCGGCGTTGCAGAAGCTCATCACCGAAAAGAAGATCGCGAGGTACCAGTCGTGGAAGCGGTAGTAGAGCAGCCCCGCCCCCACGGCCTCGATCACGAGCGTCGAGCCGATGACCCACGTCAGCAGCCCGCGGACGCCGCGGACCTCCGCGACGCCGTAGGCGTTCATCAGCGAGAACTCGCGCGCATAGGAGAGCCGACGGCCGATCGCCACCAGGAGGAACGTGCCGACCGCCATGAGGCCGAGGGCCCCGAGCTCCACGAGGACGATGAGCGCGATCTGTCCGCCGGTCGTGAAGGTCGTCCCGATGTCCACGACCGAAAGGCCCGTCACACAGACGGCCGAACAGGCGGTGAAGGCCGCGTCGGACCAGCCCCCCCACGTCCCGGCCGTGCGCGCCCAAGGCGAAGAAAGCACAATCGCGCCGATGATGATCAGCGCGATAAAACCGAAGGCCAGCGAGAAGCGGCTCTTCATTTGGACGAGCCTTTCTCCTTCAGCCAGATCGCCCAGATCGACAGCTCGTAAAGGAGACTGAGCGGCACCGCCATGAAGATCTGGCTCATCGGATCCGGGGGCGTCAGGAACATCGCGAGGAAAAACGACAGCACGATCGCGACGCGCCGCTTCTCGCGCAAGACCTTCGACGTGAGGATGCCGAACCAACCGAGGACAAAGAGGATGAGCGGCAGCTGGAAGACGAGCCCGAAGGCGATGATCGTCTTGAGGACGATCGAAATGTAGTTCTCGATGCGCAAGATCTCCATCTCGAACCCGACCCATCGGTTGATCGCCTGAAACGCGACGACGATCATCGGCAGCGTCTTCTCGTAGGCCATCACCACGCCGCCGAGAAAGAAGAACGTCCCGACGATCATGATCGCCAGAATCACGAACTTCTCGCGGTTGGTGAGCGCAGGGAAGACGAAGCGCAGAATCGCATAAATGATGAAGGGAAACGCCAGCGCCGTCCCGCCCCAGCCCGCGATCGAAATGATGGCCGAAACGCCCGAGGTGAGGTCGAGGCCCTGCAGAAGCTTCCCGTCCTCGCCCGCCGGCGACTTGAGCCACGCCATGATCCACGGCGTACAAATCGCGCAAATCGTCGCACAGGCCACCCAAGCGACCGCGCCGAACACAATCATGTCCCGGAGCGCCAGCAGGTGCTCAAGAAGCGGACGCGGCGGATCGTTCCGCTCGTCTGGATTCTTGATGAGATTAATGGCCATCGCCCGCCTCCGTCTCCGGCATCACCGGCGTACCGTCCGCCGTCGTCGCGCCCTCTTCGCCGATATCGGGAATTTCTACCGCCGCCTTCGCCTCTTCTTCGGCCTTGCGAAACTCGCGCTCCATCTCAAGATCCATGTCCATCAGCTGGCGCTTGAAACTTTCCGCCGCGCGACGGAACTTCGAATAGTACGCACCGATCTTGCGCGCAGTCGACGGCAGGCGCTGCGGCCCCATGACGACAAGAAGAACGGCGAGCAGCACCAACCACTCGCCGGCCCCCGCGCTGTCAAAGATGATTGCCAGCGCCATCTATTACTTCTGGAAAATCGCGAACTCGCCACGGCGGTTCTTCGCCCAGGCGCTCTCGTCATGACCGTCGACCGCAGGCTTTTCTTCACCATAGCTGCGCGTCTGGATGCGGTCGGCCGCGATGCCGCTCTGCACGAGGTAGTTGCGGACGATGATCGCACGATTCTCGCCGAGCGCCATGTTGTACTCGCTCGAGCCACGCTCGTCGCAGTTGCCCTCAATGACGACCACACGATCAGCCTTCGCCGTCAGATGCTGCGCGACTGCGTCGATCTTGCCAAGCTCACCAGCCGGAACGACCGTCGAGTCGAAGCCAAAGTACACCGGCGTGAAATCAACATCGGTGCAGCGGGGGTACAGATCCTCGAACTTGCCCTCGGACACGCCGGAAATCGAACCCGTATCGGCACGATTGTCGCTGTCGGCATTAATTTCCTGCGTGTCAATGTCGGAACCTCTGGCGTCATCGCCGGCACCCGCACCGCCCTTACCAGCCTTGTCATACTTGCAACCCGAAGCCGCAACCGCGAGACCAACTGCGAAAACCGCCAGAATCGTTGAAAACTTCATTTGATCCTTCCTTATTAATTGTTAGAAATCGTTCGCGCATATAATAGCAAAAAAAACGCCGCGGGACAATACCCCGCGGACGTTTTTTTGGAGGAAAAAGGACTAGTGAAAAGTGAAAGAGTTCAGCGTAACACCCTACTTAATCACTTTCCCCTTTCCCTTTTTACTTCGCGATGACGCGGACCATCTCGACGACCTTGTTCGAATAGCCCCACTCGTTGTCGTACCACGCGCAGACCTTGACGAACGTCGGGTCGAGCTGGATGCCGGCCTTGACGTCGAA
>JAEDMC010000247.1 GCA_016303225.1 Kiritimatiellia bacterium | reverse complement strand
CACGGGCATCGGCGTAAAGCCGCTCGCGGCGCATCGCGAAGTCCGCGTTCGGCGCAAGGAGGTCCGCGTCGGTCCGACGGACAAGGTCCGCCACCGTCTCCCCTTCCGACACCTTGTCCGCCAGTGACGCCGCCACCCGCGCGGCCTCTTCCGCCGCACGCGACGCTTCGACAGCGCGCGCGGTCTGCTGATCGGCCAACGCCTGGAGACGTCCCTTCACCGCACCGCAGGCTTCGAGGATGCGACGCTCGTCATCTTCGCCCGCCGCGACCTTGCGTTCCAAGGAGGCGACTTTCTTTTCGAGCGATTCGTCAATGCCGGCCTCTCGCATCTGCAGGCGAAGGTCGTCCAGCTCGTCTCGAACCAGCTTTTCGTCCGCCTGCTGCTCACCAAGCCGCGACTCCGCGAGATGCGCGCTCTCCTCCGCCCGCGCCACACGCGAGGACGCGGCGCGGCAGTCTTCGCCCAATCGCCAATCTGCCGTGCGGACCGCTTCAAGTTTTTCCTCGAGTTCACGGACCAGCGCGAGCGCGCGGTTCGCCTCGCCCTCCGCCTTCTGCGCCGCTTTCAGCGTCCGCTCCGCTTCCGCCACGCGCGCCTCTGCCGCACGCACCAGCCGCGACTGCTCCGCCTCGCGCGCCTTGCGTCCGATGAGCCGCGGCTTCACGTCCGAGAACAGCCCCTCGCGGCAGCGATAGCTCCAGGTCTTGAGGGACAGGAAGTCCGCGTCGTGCGGTCCCGTCTTCGCCGCCAGCTGCGCCGCGACAAGGCGGATCGCCTCCGGATCGGACTCCTCATACGACAGGTAGGCGCCGAGCCACGGCGTGAGGACGGACGGATCGGCCGCGCCGTTCTGTCCGCGTTCGGACACAGCCGCCGCGGTCCCCTCCTGCCAGACCGCACGGCGCACGACATCGGCCTGGTCCGCATCCACCAGCCACGTCGCAAGGAAATCATCGCCCAGGAGCCGTTCGAGCAAAGCGAGGTGACGCGCGTCACAGCCGGGCGCGGGTTCGAGAAGCTCATAGACGGGACGGGCGGAGATCATCGCGGCGCGAAGCTCTTCGCGCACGGTCGCAAAGCCCGCAACCTGCGGCAGGCTTTCGCCTTGCGTCGTCAGCCGCTTCAACTCGACGGACGCCGCATCGGCAGCCTCCTGTGCCGCACCACTGGTCCGTTCCGCCTCATAGGCGGCACGCGTCCGCTCCTCGCGGCTGGCGACAACAACGCGCCGCGCCTCGTCAAAGGCCGGTTCGGTCGAAACGTCAAGGACGCCGTTCGCAACGGCAAAGAGCGCGTCGGTCAGTGTCCCGAAGGAAAGTCCGGACGTCTTGGCCTGCTTCTGGAAAAAGTCACCGGACGCCTTGGCCTGCGCGGCGCGGTCCTTCTGGACGCGGGAGAGTCCCTTCTGTTCGGCGACAAGTGCCATCCGCTGCGTTTCGGCAACCGTGCGGGCTTCGGCCGTGCGGCGTGCCGCATGCTCGAGACGAAGACGCGCCTGTTTCTCGCGTGCGACGAGGCCGGACGAATCCTTCGCCCGCAGTTCCGCAAGGCGTCCGCGCAAGCGCTCCGTCTCGGCATGCGCTTCGACGGCCTGCTTCGCGAGCGCAGCCTTTTCCTGCTCGCCGGCATCATGCGCCGCCGCCAGCTGCGCCACCTGGGCTTCCGCCCGCGTGCGCATCGCTTCCGCCTCGGACCAAGCAACGAGCGCGAGGCCGAGGCGATGGTCCGCAAGCCGGTCGCTCTCGCGCTGGAGGTCCGTCAGGTACTTCGCGCGCTCGTCGATCTGTTCGAGCTTGCCCTTGCTTTCCTCGAGTTCGCGAAGTCCCTTGAGGAGCGGCTCGAACGTGTCGCGCGAGGGATCCTCAAGGAGCTGACGGAAGAGTTCGTCATAGTTTGCCGCACGCGCGGCGATCTCGCGGTAGGCTTTGCCCGTGCGCAGGAGCTTGCACACGTCGGCGTATTTCTCCTCGCCGCCGAAAAGGCGTTCCCCGACAGCCTTCGCATAGTCGTTGATGTGCGCATAGGCGCGGCCGCCGGTGAGATCGTTCATCCCTTTCTTGAATTCGCTCGGCGTCGCGGCGCGTTCGCGTCCGTTCTCCGTGACCGTCAGCGGAAGGTCAGCGATCGGGACGGATGCGAGTCCGCCCCAGCGCTCGATGGCGACGTCCATGCCTTCGGCGGCAAGGCCGACGGCGAGGGAAAGCGTGCGGCCCGAATCGGACGTGAGTTCCAGCGCGGCATACGTGATGCCGGTCTCGCGATAGGGACGCCCCGTCACCGCATTGTAGCGGAGGACGACGCCCTGATAGCTGCGGCCGCCCGAATCCTTCGCCCCGGCGACACGTGCGGCCGAATTGAACTCCATATCCCGTCCGGCGGTGAGGACGAGATGGATTGCATCCAGGAGCGTCGTCTTTCCCGATCCGTTGTCGCCCAGGAGGAAGAGGTGTCCGCCCTCGGGAAGCTCCACGGTCGTCGTCCCGAGGTTATGGAACTCGACCAGCCGAACCGCCGTCACCCGATAATTCTCGCAAGCTTTCATAAATTCGTCCTTCATTCTCCCTCACGATTCAACTCCTGTTAATCCTTTCAAAACAACCCCACACAATTCTGCCTGCACGAAAGTTCCAGACAGGATTTACAGGATTAACAGGATTGTCATCCGTCCGCCCTCTTATCCTTCACGCGCAAGCTTGATCCCGATCCCGTCACATTAAAACGATCAATTGACCGAAGCAACTTTGAGAGCTGGGAATAGCCATAGTTACGGCTGTCAAAATCCGGTCGCTTCTTCGAAACCAGGCTACCCAACCCACTCAACGCACAACACCCGTCATCACCCGACAACTCCGCAATGCATTGCGCTAGAAACTCGACTGTCGTGGATGAGATGGTCTTCTTTATGGGCGCACTTGCATCCGAACCCGCCTTCTTAACATCTTTTTCAGAATCTGGCGCGCTCGCCATGACAGCCGACAGAAAGCTGTCACCAGTCGAGTCTAAAACCGACTTCTCTTTCTGAGTCGGATGCTCGTCTTTCAGATCAGGCGCAAGCGACGGAGTTGATCTCAGAATTTCAGCATAGATAAACTTATCGCAGGCCTTGATGAACGGTTTGGGCGTCTTCTTTTCACCAATGCCAAAAACTTTCTTGCCGGACTCTCTCAGCCGTAAGGCAAGCGGCGTGAAGTCGCTGTCACTCGACACGAGGACAAAACCCTCGACACAATTGTCATGAAGGAAATCCATCGCATCGATGACCATGGCCACGTCTGTCGCATTCTTCCCGACCGTATAGGCGTATTGCTGTACTGGCACAGCGCCAATTTCCAACAGGACTTCCTTCCATCCGACCAGCGTCTGCGACGCCCAGTCGCCATAGGCCCGTTTGACGACCGGTGTTCCATACTTGGCGACTTCGCCAACGATTGCCTTCACGTCAGATTTCGCAACATTATCCGCGTCAATCAAGACAGCCAACCGCATTTCAACTACATCGCTCATAAGTCAATCCTTTCTTTATCCGATCTCCAATCCTGTCAATCCTGTTAATCCTGTCAAAAC
>JAEDMC010000246.1 GCA_016303225.1 Kiritimatiellia bacterium | reverse complement strand
TTTGCTCAGATGCTCAGATGCCGAGGTCGGTCAAGACCGCGCCAGCGGTGTTGACTGACCGAGCACGTCTATTATGATATAATACTTATAATTTTTACGGTTACATTGTCGGTGAAAGGAAAACACTAATGAAGAAGATCAAAATAGGCGTTGCGTTCTTGATTGGCGCGTTGACGTTGGGGGCGGAATGCGGGGCGGCGGAGCCGAACATATCCGTTTTCGCAAAATTCGTTCGCATGACGGCGAAGGAGCGCGGCGTGTCGCTGTCTGCGGCGGCCGACCTGCTCTACGCGGCCGGCGTAAGGGGCTACGACTGCGGGCCGGACGAACCGGATCTCGACGAGCTTGCGGCGACGAAGCTGAAGCCGATCAACTTCTACTTCTTCCCCGACTGGTTCAATACCGATATCCACGACTGGGAGCGCGGCTACACCGACCGCACGAAGCCGACGGAGTGCCTCAAAAAGGCGAAGAAGTACGGTATCCCGCGCATCATGGTCGTGCCGCCGAACTTCACGGACGGCAAGGAGAACGAGGCGGAATTCGGCAAGATTCTCGCGCACATGAAGGCGTTCGTCGCCGAGGCGAAGGCTGCCGGCATCACCATCACGATCGAGGACTTCGGCGGAACGGCGAATCCCTGTTCCTACGCAAAATACCTGAAGCGTTTCCTGACGGAGATCCCCGACCTCAAGTTTGCGCTTGACACGGGCAACCTCGTCTATGCCGGACGCGGGGAGGACATCCTCGACATGCTGGAGTTTGCCAAAGGCCGCATCGGGCACGTCCATCTCAAGGACCAGCCGAAGGCGAATCCGCGCGCCTACGTGACGCTCGGGCAGGGGGCCGTGCCGAACGAGAAGGCCGTGAAGGGCGTTGCCGCCCAGGGGTATGACGGCTGGTACACGTTGGAGGAGCCGGTCGGCGACACCTATCTCGATACGGTCCGTCAGATCGCGGTCCTCAAGGGATGGCTCGCTCGCGCGATGTCGCTGAAGGTGAGCGTTCTTCCCGGCGAGGGCTGGTGGGGCGGCGCGACGACGTTCGGCACGAAGGCACCGTACGGACTCAAGGCGTCGGCGTTGGACTTCGACATCCGTTCGGACAACTATTCCAACCAGACCGTGCCGTTCATGGTGTCCACGAAAGGCCGTTACGTCTGGAGCGAGAAGGCGTTTGCGGTTTCGCTTAAGGACGGCGTGCTGACGTTCGAGGGCGATGCGCCGATCGAACTCGTCGAGGCCGGAAAGACGCTCAGGGAGGCGTTTCTCGCGGCGGCGAAGAAGCACTTCCCCGCGTCGGGCAAGACGCCTGACCTCGCGCTCATCGCGAAACCCCAGTGGAACACGTGGGTGGAGCTCACCTACAACCAGAACCAGAAGGACATCCTCGCCTATGCGAAGGCAATCGAGGCGAACGGATTTCCGGCGGGTGGCGTCATCATGATCGACGACACCTGGCAGTACGGCTACGGCATCTGGCAGTTCGATCCGCGGCGCTTCGCCGATCCGAAGGCGATGACGGACGAGTTGCATGCGCTCGGCTACAAGGTGATGATGTGGGTGGTGCCGTTCGTCTCGATGGATTCGCCCGGTTACCGCGAGATGGCGCACGGCATGCTCGACGCGGGCGTCAAGTGCGAGAAGGGGGGGCTCGTGCTCCAGAGCAAGCAGCTCAACTTCGACCAGTATCTCGACGCGCGGCCTTTCGCGTGGTGGAACGGCAAGTCGGCCTATGTCGACTACACGCATCCGCGCGGGTGCGCGTGGTTCGCACGCGAGCTGAAGCGTCTTTGCGACGACTACGGTGTGGACGGCTTCAAGTTCGACTCCGGCGACTACGGCAGCGGCATGACCTCGAGCGACACGTTCGTCACCTACAAGCCGACGACGGGCTACGAGCTCAGCGAGGCATACGCGAAAATCGGCCTCCAGTTCCCGCTGAACGAGTATCGCGCGTGCTACAAGATGGGCGGACAGCCGATCGTCCAGCGTCTCTGTGACAAGGGCCACGACTGGCAGGCGATCGAGCAGCTCATCCCCGACATGATGAACTGCGGATTGCTTGGACATCCCTTCGTCTGTCCCGACATGATCGGCTCGGGCAGCTGGACGGCCTTCCTGCCGGCCGCACCGCATCCGTACGAGCCGGAGATCTTCGTCCGCAGCGCCCAGATTCACGCGCTGGCGCCGATGATGCAGTTCTCCGCGGCGCCCTGGCGCATGCTGAAGGGCGAGGCGTTCGAGGCCGTGAAGGCCGCGGCGTGGACGCGCATGAAGTTCGCGGACTACATCCTGTCCGTCGCGAAGGACTCCGCTCAGACGGGCGAGCCGATGCTCCGGGCGATGGAATACGAGTTTCCGGGGCAGGGCGCGGAGAAACTGACCGACCAGTTCATGATGGGTTCGAAGCTGCTCGTTGCGCCGCAGACGAAGAAGGGCGGCAAGACGCGAACCGTCTTCATTCCGTCCGGCACGTGGACGGCTGACGATGGCAGCGAGGTGACGGGCCCCAAGACCATCGAAGTGGCGACGCCGCTCACGCGTCTGCCTTACTTTTTTCGCAAGTGACGAGAAAGGGCCTGTTGAGATGACTGTCGATCAGCTGAATGCGAGGTACGGGGCGCCGGGACGCATTGTGTTTCACGAGGGCTTTGCCGGATATCCCGAAGTGGTGCTGGCGAACAAGTACGGTACGGCGGAGGTGGCGCTCCTTGGGGCGAACGTTCTTTCGTACCGTCCGACGGGCCATGCGCCGGTCGTTTTCCGTCCGGCGAAGCGCGACTACAACCGCGGCGATTCCTTTCACGGCGGCATTCCGGTCTGCTGGCCGCAGTTCGGCAACCGCTTCTCGCAGGTGCTGCCGCAGCATGGTTTCGCGCGCAAGATGGTTTTCGAGGTGCGCGGGACGGAGTATTCCGAGGAGATGACCGAGATCACGCTCGGGCTCAGGTCCGATGACGAGACGCTGAAGCTCTGGCCGCACGAGTTCGACCTCGAGTACAAGGTCATCGTCTCGATGAAGCTTAATCTCCAGCTGACGACGAAGAACACGGGTTCCGAACCGTTCGACTTCAGCTGCGGGTTTCATCCGTACTTTCTCCTCCGCGACCGTAACGGCGCGACGGTGAAGGGACTGGACGGCGTCGGCTTCTTCAACGGCCTCACCGGCAAGGCGGACGAGCGTCAGACGGGGGATCTCGTGATGGATCACGAGACGGACCACATCTTCTGCCTGCCAGACGCGCCCAAGCACGAGTTTGCGATTCTCGATGCGGGGCTCCGGCGCGCCATTGCGCTCGTCTCGAGCGGCAATACGAAGACGGTCGTCTGGAATCCGGGGCCGGAGGGCAAGATGCCCGACTTCGAACCGGACGACTGGAGGAAGTTCGTCTGCGTCGAGCCGGTCAGCGACTGGCCGGGCGGCGGGACGCTCGAGCCGGGCGCCACCCACGAACTTCTGGCGGCGATCCAGTCCACACTGGAATAGGCAAAACACTTCGAGCCAAGCTAAATCAGCCCCATGGTGATTTAGTTCACCCTCGTTCTCGCTAGTGTTTGCCGCAATCACCCTCC
>JAEDMC010000245.1 GCA_016303225.1 Kiritimatiellia bacterium | reverse complement strand
GCCCTCCTTCCCATACGCCTGCACATACTTCACGAGATAGTTGGCATACGTGCCAAAACACGCGTCGAGCATGCGCCCGCCCGCGATGTTGCCGTTATCCTTCATCCACGCCGGCGGCGACCACGGGGACGCGAAGAACGTCACGTCCGGGCTGATCTTCTGGATCTCCTTCACGACCGGCAGGATATGCTGGCGGTCGGGGTCGATCGAGAAATGCCCCAGTTCCGTGTCGCCCGCCACGTCGTCGTAGGTGTAGGCGTGCATGGAGTAGTCGCTCGAGCCGATCTGCAAACGGGCGACGGAGAGCCCCGCGCCGTCCGCCGTCCAGATGGCGCGCAGGATCTCCGCGCGGCGCTCCGCCGGCAGGCGGGCGAGCAGGTAGCACGAGGACTCCGGGACCGAGACCCCGAGCCCCGTGAACGGGTGGCCCGCCGTCGCGGCGTCCAGGTCGACCGTGTTGGCGTTCCCCTGCGGGAGGGCCGACCAGAGGTTGGCCGTGACCTCCCGCATCTCGCCGCCGTGCGCCTCCGTGCGGTAGACGCGCGTCTCCGCCGCCGAGACGATGCCGATTCCGCACACCACCAACGCGACGGAGAGAAAATGGGTGAACGGAGGATTCCTCGCAGGCGGATTTTTCGCGGATGCTTGCACTGTGGTCATGGAGCTGTCCTTTCTTGTCTGTCAGTTGGATTCAGATGCGACCGTCGGACGGCACACTGCCGCAGACGGCAAAACGGAACAGGCCGGTGGATGCCAATCCGCCGGCTGCACGCGCGCGCCTGCCCAGCGCCGCCGCCGTGGCATTTCCGGCCGGGCCGCCACCGAGAATCGCATGCGAGAGCATGCGCACCTTCGTATCCATCGGAATGAACGGCAGGACTGCGAGATGGTCGTTCGAGACGAACCCCAGGCCGACATACTCGAAATCACCCTGCATGACGCGATTATACCACAGCCAACTGCGGCTGCGATGAGAAACGATGTGGAAAGACATGAGATGGCAGAGAAGGGTCTGAGCTTAATGACACAGTTTCATCGATACAGCTGATCATGACCGTTCATATTCCTTTCTCCGTCACTTTAGGAATATTTTGTCCAGTTGGCCTTTGACGTCAAGCCCGCCGTCGCTCTTGTAAACGGTTGCGTAGAGGCACTTGCCGCCGGACTTCGCCGCCCAGAGGCGGCCGATGGCGTCCTTCTCCAGCGTGTCCTTCGCGTTCCGCAGATGCTCGCCCTTGTACTCGACGGCGAACAGCCGCCCGTCGGTCAGTTCCCCGACGAAATCGGGGTAGAAGCTGTCGTGCGAGAGCGGCAACGAAAAGGAGCGGTGGTGCTTGGCAAGGTTGCGGAGCCAGAACCGAACCGCCGGATGCGCGTCAATCTGGACTGCGCAGTCGAACTCCTCGCCCTCGCCGTCCTTCTTCTCGCCGTCGAACGCCGGCACGCAGTTCGGTCCGAGATAGTGCTTGGCGAACCTCGTGCCGCCGCGATAGACCTTCATCAGCGGCGCGTCGGCGTACATCGCCGCGTCGAACGCAAAGCCCCCGTCGAGATCAAGTTGCAGGGAATACGTTTCCCGTCCGAAGGAGAACACCGCCTGATACGCCTTTTCGCGTATGCGATCCGCCGCTTCGAAAAGAAGCCTCTCAAGCCGGGCCTTGAGCTTGTACCGGTAGCAGTAGAACTGAATGGGCTTTATCCCTTTGACGGTGACGAGGTCGTTGACGACGCCTGTAATCCACCCGAACTTCGCCCTTGGCGATATGCCGTGATAGACCACAAGGGCGTTCAGCTCGTTCACCACATCCCCGGCGGAATAGTCTGTCTTGAGGTCACGCAGAAAGCCCTCCATCTCCGTCTGCACGAACTGCTGCTTGATCTTGTTGCCGTCCAACATCAACTCGAACGAGTCGCCGCCCTCCGAGAGCGCAACCGCACCGTCCGGCAGCTTCGGCGGCAGCTCCGTCTCCACGCCAAGCCCGACAAGTTCCGTGGCGTCCGCCGCGTTGAGGCACAGCTCACCCTGTACTTCCGCGCAGAGGCGCGGGAACACCATCCTGTGGCCCTTCGCCGGACTCTCCACCGCCGCCTCGCGCCGCTTCCGCTCAACCTTGCGGATGAACTTCGCCGCCGCGATCGAGTAGCCCTTGCTTTCGAGGGCGGACACTACGCGTTTCATGGCATCGTCGGAGATCTCCGCCGTCACTTCGATTGTACCCGATCCGTCCGCGTTCGCCGAGACCTTCACCTCTTCAGGCAGCTCGGACGCCACGGCCTCATATGTCTCGCTGTCGAGGACGAGCGTTCCGGGCTGGTTGAACAAATCATCGCGCTCGTCGGGAGGGACGAGCTCCTGCTCGTCCGCGGCCGCAGAGGACTGCGGCCCTCCCCAGAGGCTCATCTGGATCGCCGCAGCCGCTTCGGTCTCGTCAAAGCCTTTCTTCCGCAGACCCTCCGCAAGTTCGCTTGCGGCCTGCCCGAACGTCCTGCTCATCACGAACGCATACGCCCGGTTGAGCTGCGGCGTCTTGCGCCGCCTGGCCTCCGGCTGGCGCATCACGCGCCCAAGAAGCTGTATCGTGTCCGTCCCGCTTGCGATGTTGGCGACGGAGCAGAGGATGTACGCCGAGGGACAGTCCCATCCCTCCTTAAGCGCCTGAACCGTGATGATGTACTTGATTGGCGACTTGGGGTCTGTGACGTCGATTCCGTCCAGCTCCTTCTGCTCGCCCGTGACCACGGCGATCTCGCTTGCGGGCAGCTTCGCCGTGTCCGTCAGAAACGCCTTCAGCACATCGACCGGCACCTCCGCCGTCTTCGTGTTCGCCTGCGCCTGGAAGAGGACAAGCGGCCTCAGATACCCGCCGCTCCCATCGGCGAACTCCCTGTCCGCGAGGCGTTCCAGCTCCTGCCGTTTCTCGATCGCCGCGAACACGGCCTGACGCCAGTCCCCGCGGAACTCGGTCAGCTCGACCGGGAGCTTGATCATCTCCTCGTCGAAGAGATCCTTCGCGGGGACGCTGTAGAGCGTGTTGTTGCCTTTCTCGGGCGTCGCCGTGAGCCCCAGCACCGCACTTGGCGTAAGCCTCGTCAGCGTCTCCTTCGAGAGCTCGCTCACCATCTTGTGCGCCTCATCGACAATGACGATGGGGCGGCGGCTGTGGACGAGGTTCACGAACGAGAACTTCGGCTGGCTTGGGTTGTCCTCCTGCGCGTCCATCCCCTCGGCAAGCCGGATGGCGGCGAAGTGCGGCTCGTAGCTCTCGTTGTGCTTATAGACGTTGTACCTCTCCTTGTCCTTCTTGACGAACGCCTGCTCCGTCGCCACCACGATGCAGGCGTTGCGCTCGATGTCCGACGGCGTTATCATGAACACCTCGTCGAGGTCGAACACCTGCACGTTCCCCTTGAACGCCTCGTTCAGCGCCTGCCGGTACGGATGCCGCGCCTTCTTGAGCGCGTCGGCGGTCTGCCGCCGGATCGTCTCGGACGGCGCGAACCAGACGATGAACGGGCACTCCCTGCCCTGGCATTCGGCTATCACCTTGACGGCATGCGCGGCGATGATCGTCTTGCCGCCGCCCGTCGGCACCTTGAT
>JAEDMC010000244.1 GCA_016303225.1 Kiritimatiellia bacterium | reverse complement strand
TGCAGGTCGACTGTGTGCGCATTCTCAAAGTCGACGTTGAAGAGAATGACCTCCTTTGTCGACGGGAAGTACGACCAGTTGACGAACTTGCACTCATCGCCCGGATCGTCCGCGCCCTTCTCGGTCAGATAGGCCGTGCCGCGCGAACACCTCGCCATCTCCTTGAGAATGTCCTCGACGAAGCCGAGACTGTTCGGACCGACACCCGTGCCATAGGAGAAGTTGTACGCGCCCGGATAGTACCACGAGTTCAGGAACCACACCTCGCCCTTGCCGCTCGGCAGGCGGTAGAGGACGTTCATGTCGTTCTCCCAGTTGTAGATGAGCGGCTCGGCCTGCGGATTCGAAACCTCCACCTTGCCGAGAATGCCGCGGTAGGCGCCGTGCGTCCGTGCGGACGACCAGCGTTCTGCCGACGATCCCTTCACCGCGCCCGTCCAGTAGAAGTACGGCCCGCGATCGACGACCTTGATTCCGCAGAGTTCAGTGAAGTCGCCGCCGTTGACGAGATCGTCCTTCGTGTAGGCCTGATAGTTGCGCGTCAGGTCCGTCGACAGCTGCGGAATCGAAATGAGGAGTCGTCCGCCGCCCTTCACGTAGTCGCAGAGAATCTTGTACTGTTGCTTGGAGCACGTGTTCCAGCCAACGAACGCGAGCGTCTTGTAGTTCTTGAGCAGATGCTCCGCCGTGACGTTGTCATAGGCGAACGAGACGATGTCGACCTGTCCCCAGGGCGTTCCGGAGAAGATGCGGTTCACGTCCTTCGATCCGAAAATGCCCTGTCCGCGCGGCCAGAACACCTCGCCCGCGATGCCCCAGCCGAACTCGGGCGCGCCGGCCATCCACTCCATGTGCTTCTCGGCGTAGGGATGGAGTCCGGCGATCACGCTGTTCGGTTTCGGACGCCCGTCCAGCATGCCGCCCTCAAGGTCGTAGTTGCCCTTCGCAATCGCAAAGGTCGACTCGGGCTGGCCCTCCGGCGTGCCGTGCTTCTTGACGTAACGGTAGAAGTCGCCGAGGGCCTGCCGGAAGCTACGACTCCAGTGTCCCTCCTCGCTCGCGAGATCGCGCAGCCGCTCGGCCTCGAGCGCAATCGGGGCAAGCTCGGCGTCGGACGGTGTCTTCGCCGTGAACGAGACCCGGGACTTCGGCAGGTCGTTGAGCGGCGAATCGCTGCCGGGCGTCTGCGTGTGCCAGCCGCCGGATTCGGACACGAGCACCTTCGCTCCCGCGACGTACTTGCAGGCGAACGCCGAGAAGAGCATGCGGTAGAAGTGCGGATTCTTCGAGGTAATCCAGGCATAGTACTCGTTTGCGACATGTCCGCCCCAGAGCTTGCGTCCGTACTGCCGCGCCAGACCGCGCGACAGCGCCGAGGGGATGTTCAGGTCGCAGGTGAAGTCCTCGAAGAGCGTGTAGTCGACGCCGCCGTAGACCTCGTAGTCCAGGAAGAAGTTGGAACTCGTGCACCAGACATTGCCGTAGCCCTTCGCGCGATACTCCTCGCAGTGCTTGCGGACGCTCGCGACGAGATTGTCGGCAAGTTTGTCCAGCCGCGGCGCAGCCTGGTCCGCGTTGCCGCCGTTCTCGGACCGGAAGGTGAAGCGCTCGCCGAAGTCATAGCCGACGTAGCTCTTGCTCTTGGTAAACTCCTGCGTGTACTTCTCGTTGACGCCGCCAACGTACATGAGCTGCGAGTAGAGTCCGTTCGTCTCGCACATCCGGATCGCCCGGAGGACGCCTGCGCCCGCGCGCTCCTGCTCGTACTTCGCGAAGTCGGGGAACTCGTCGCAACGGAGGTTCTTGAGGTTCTTCCAATCGGGCTTCGGACACTTGAAGCCGAGTTCCTCCATGTCGAGCCAGGCCGCCTTGGTGAGCGGACGATTTCCGTTCCAGAACCAGAACTGGATGAGGTTGCCCTGCTCCTCCTTCACCGTCCGCTCGATGAGGTCGAACGGCGAGCCGTGCTGCACCAGCCAATTGCCGTATCCGCCCGGATACAGCCCCTGATAGTTGTAGACCGCGTGCCCGACCAGCATGCCGCACGGCGGCAGCTCGATGTCCTTGACCCCCGCAGCAGCCACCGCGCCCGCAAGCGACAGCCCCACCGATATGATCGTCTTCTTCACCTTTTTGGTCTTTACCAGTTCATCAGCCCGAGAGGATCAGCCGAGACCCAATCGCGGCCTTAGCGCGCGGGGACGAGCTTGACCACGAGGTCGAAAGCGTAGTCCGCAGGACGCTTCACCATCACCTTGAGCTGGCCGTCGGCCGTCTTCTCGAGCGTCGCGGACTGGCCGTCCGCGAGCTGCGTGCCGCGGGCAAAGTCCAGGTCGGTCTTGAACGCGAACGCGTCGACGCCGGGCTTGAGGAAGTGAAGGTAGAGGACGTCTCCCGCCCGCGTCGCGACGACGTCCTTGCCCTGTCCGATCGCACACCCGCGCGTCGCGTAGATCGCCTCGCCGTTGCGCGCGAACCACGGACCGATCTCCTTCAGCACCTTGACCGCGCGCGCCGGAAGCTGTCCCGACCCGTCAGGACCGATGTTCATGAGGAGATTCGAGTTCTTCGCCGCCGCCCGCGCGACCATGGCGACGACCTCGGGCGCCGTGCGAAAGTTCCGCTCGCCGATCCGATAGCCCCACACGCCGTTCTGGATGACGTCGCACTGTTCGATCGGCCGATCATTCGCGACCGGCTGGTTCTTGGAGAAGCCCGCGCCGGAATTGTCGCCCGGAAGGTCACGCTCGAAGAGCTGGATGTCCTCCTTCTCGCGAATCGGCTGGTGGTTGTTGTTCGCGACCAGCACGTGCTTCGCGTGAATGAAGTCGTAGATCTCGTCGAACTTCCAGTCCAGCGTCCGCTTCCAGCTGCCGTCTTCCTGATGGTGCGCGTGCTCCCATTCGCCGTCGAACCAGATATTGCCCGGACGATATCGTTCGATGAGTTCGTCGATCTGTCCGAGCATGAACTTCAGGTACGAGGCGTAATCGCCCTTCTGGTCGCCGAGCACGGACTTCGCGACGTTCCCGGCAGGATAGTCCTTCCGATGCCAGTCCATGAGCGAATAGTAGAAGTTGAGCTGCAAGCCCTGCTGGTCGCAGGCGCTCTTGAGCTCTCCGAGGACGTCGCGCCCGAACGGCGTCTTCGCGATGTTGTAGCCGTCATCGACCTTCGTCGGCCAGAGCGAGAAGCCGTCATGGTGGCGCGACGTGATCGTCACGTACTTCGCGCCCGCCGCGCGGAAGAGCTTCGCCCACTCCGCCGCGTCGTACTTCGACGGATAGAACCCGTACATCATCCGCTCGTACGCCTCGCGTTCGAGCGGTTTCCAGCCGTTGTCGTTGTCTCCCGACTTCAGATACCACTCGCCCTGCGCGTAGTTCGAGTAGAGTCCCCAGTGGATGAAAATGCCGAACCGCTGGTCGGCGAACTTCTGCCGCGCCTCCTTGTTCCAAGGCTCGACCTCACCAAAGGCAGACAACCCCATCGCCACGACCGCCAGTCCTGCAAATGCAACCGTCTTCATGTCAGCCCTTACCTTTCGTGTCCGAATCGATCTCAGCGATAGACGCCGCCGACGTCCTTGAGCCGAAGC
>JAEDMC010000243.1 GCA_016303225.1 Kiritimatiellia bacterium | reverse complement strand
GCGTCATTTCAGTCGCGTAAGCGACTCGGCAAGGCGACGGGCTTTCGTGTGTCAGTCCGGAGGGCTCGGCTGGACGGGGCGATAAGCCGACGTTCCAGCGCAGAAAACCGCGCTTTTCAGCGGCTATGAAAAATCAGGGATAAGCGTGTCAGCCACAAGCTGTAGTCAAAATCAACGGCGAACCCTTAGCTCACCACAGCTTGTCTTAAAACTCCGCTGTACTAACCCCTAACCCCTAACCCCTAACACACCTAACCCGACGCAAAGGCGACGAGCTGGCTCCGTCCTCTTCCCTTTCCTAGGGGTATAAAATCACCCTCTTTGAGACCGTCTAAACGCCTCCATCTTCCCCTCCGCTCCCGTCACCCGGAACCCCCAGTAGAACCAGTTGTTCGAGTCACGCATGTCCTGACGCAGCTTCACCGTGTCGCCGTCGATTCCCTCGACGACGACGTTCCCAGCGGGAACCTTGCCGTCAACGGCAATGCCGGCAAACAACGGGAACGCCCCGAAAGCAACTGCAACAGCCGTCAACCCCTTCATCTACATGACCTTCCTCACTCACTTCTCCGCCGTGCTGCAGCCGGGGCCGATCGTGCAGTCCGTGAAATGGTCCTTCGGGCCCACAAGCTTGCAGTTCTCGAACGTGCAGTTCCGGTAGCGTCCGGTCTCCCCCACCTCGACGCGCATCGGCTCGTCCTTGCTCTTGCCCTTGAACACGGCGTCGTTGAGGACGATCTCCCAGTCCGTCGGCACCTTCTTGCGCTCGACGAGCCACTTGGGCGTCCCGAGCGTGATGCCGCGGACGAACGTGTTGTTCTCGAAGCGCTTGTAGCCGTCGCGCGTCAAGGTGAGGCAGTCCCAGTTGCCGCCCTTGATCGTGCAGTTGCGGAAAAGCGCGCTGTGCACGCGCTGGTTGACGCTGAAGCGCATCGAGCAGTCCTCGTAGACGAAGGAATGCCCGCAGCAGACGGTGAAGTCGCCGTTCGGGTTGTCATGGCAGTCGATGCGGCGGTAGGTCATGTTCTGCATGCCGTCCCAGCCGTCCTCCGCGTCGCTCGCGCACCGGCACGACTCGTCACCGCACCGCGCGATCTCGATGTCCTCGAAGAGCATGTTGAAGCCGTCGACGATGCTGAGGCCCTGCGTCCGGCCGTACTCGTAGCGCACCTTGCGCCAGACGCAGTCCTGCGGCGCGTAGAGGAAGAACGCCTTGAGCTCGCAGGCGTTCGCCGCCGCGAGATCCTTCGCCTCGGTCGAAATGCGCATGTACGCCGCCTTCGGAGGAATAAGGATCCGGTGAAACTGGAAGCCGACCTCGGCTTGCAGGAACTTCTTCTCCGCGTCGTAGAAGGCGATCGTGAAATAGTCGGACGGACCGAACATGCCGCGATAGCCGAGAAACTTCGAGACGGCGAACCAGTTCTTGTTCGTCAGCCCCCCGAGCGCGCGGAACGGCGACGTGAAGCAGCCTTCGCCCGCGTCCTTGACCTCGCCGGACGCCGTCAGCCGCCCCCCAAGTCCACCGTCAGGCGACTCGGGATTGGACGAGCTTCTGCCACCTGACCTTGTCCTCCGACCACTGCAGCACCACGTCGAACCGCTTCGAATCGTCTCCGAAACGCACCTTCGAGTGGGCGAAGTCCGTCACATAGTAGCGGATCCTCGCCGTCTCGCCCGCCTTCACGGTCGGCTCGACGTAATAGAGCATCACAAACGGATGCCTCAGCGACGCGTGCGTCTTGCGGTCCGCCAGCACGACCGTGTCGGTCACCGTCGCCTGCGTCTGCCCCGGCAGTGTCTCGCCCAGCGCGACAGCCTTCCCTTCGGCACCGGCCGAGAGCGCTACCGCTGCGATCAGGGTCCCGAACAGCGCCTTTTTTCCAATCATGAATGGCTTCCCCTTTTCTTCAGCGTCTCGCGGGAATGACCGGCAGGATCAGGCTGGACGCGGCCGCGTCGACAGTGATTTCCGCCGCGGACGGGTTGACCTCGTAATGCGGCGTGTTCGAACCGGCGACCTCGACGCGCAGCTTATGCCCCTTCAGGAACACGTAGGACGTCGCGTCGACGTAGAAATCGATCGCCTTCGGCACGCCGGGCACGCAATCGTCCGCACGGCAGATCGAGTCAACGACGTTGTAGGGAACGCCGTCGGGTCCTACGTCCACCAGCTTCACCGCGACGTCGTTCGTGACGGCCGTGGACGTGAAGACGATGTGCGCCTTCACGTCACCGGTCACCTCAAGCTCCTCCGCCAGCGCCTCGCCCGTGAACTTGAGAACGTCTTCGCGAGCCTCGACTGCGGACTGGTCGCGCCGTCCGCCGCCCGGCGTCATGCGCCCGCCGCACGTCGGCACGGGATTCGACGGATCGTGACGAAACGTCGCCTGTCCCTTTCCCAACGGCCAGGCCGTGAACTTCGTCCCGACGAGAGGCCACTCGTTCTCGTAACGCCATTCGTTGCGTCCCATGACGTAGAGGAGAATCTGCCCCGGCAGATCGTCCGTCTGCGGTTTTTCGCCGCGAAGCCGCTTTTCAAGGAAGTCGAGTTCCAGATCCTCCGTCACCGAGCCGCCCAGCGCCTTGTAGTCGATGCCGCCGTCCGCATACGTATTGACGCCGTGCGCCCACGGCCCCATCCGCATGAACACGCGGCGTCCGTTCCGCCGGAGCCGGTTCCAGAAGTCAAAGGACTTGACACCGATCATGTCGAACCAACCGCCCTGATAGAAGACATCCGCCTTCGACTTGTCAAGATTGCGGACGTCGGCAAGCCGCTCCCAGAACGGATCGCTCCGCTTCGTGTGGCTGACAACCTCGTCGTAGTCGTTCGTTCCGGCAAAACCCCGGTGCCAGCCCGGCTGAAACGTGTCGACGCGACAGCCGTTCGAAAAGTAGAGATAGTAGGGATCGAGAACCATCACGCTCGGCGCGCAGGCGACAAGCGCGGGGTGACCGCTCCGCATCGCGCAAAACTGCGTCCACCCCGGAAAGGAGCCGCCGCTCATGATCACGCGTCCGTTGCTCCACGGCCGGGAGGCGATCCAGCCCAACACGTCATCCGCATCGTCGACAGTGAACGGACGATAGGCCATGAAGCGTCCTTCGCTGCCGCCCGTGCCACGGCAGTCGACGTGCACGCGGGCGTAGCCGCCCTTGTCGGACCGCTCCTTCGCCCATTCGTCGATCTTCGCCGCCGCCTTGTAGGGCGAGAAGACGAGGCTCGCGCCGACCTTCCGTTCCTTCGCCGCCGTCGGCACGTAGACCGCCGACCTCAGGCGCACGGAATCCCGCAGCGTCAACGAGGTAGAAATGGATTCGCGCGCCGCGCCGACGGAGGTCAGCACGAGCATCGCACACGGAATGGATAAGAGTGTTTTCATTTGTTCGAATTATATCATAATTTCGACCGTAGTCGGTCACTCAACACCGCTTCGCGGCATTGAGCGCCCGACTACAAAATTCTACAAAATTCTTCTTCACCCCCTTGCGCATCCTCCACGATTTGTGATATACTATGCGCCAACAACGAAGTTCGGGTGTGGCGCAGTGGTAGCGCAGTTGACTGTTAATCAATTGGTCGCTGGTTCGAATCCAGCCACCCGAGCCAAGC
>JAEDMC010000036.1 GCA_016303225.1 Kiritimatiellia bacterium | reverse complement strand
AATCAAACTCTCAGAAAAAGAAAGTTTTGCTTGAAGACCCTCGCGGGCCTTCGGCTCCTCACACAAACATTTACTGTTTTCTCAAAAACCGACTTTCAAAGAGCGAGCCCGCCGTTTCGGGCGAACGAGTGCATAGTATATCAAAAAGTCCGCGAGCCGCGCAAGGGGGTGTTTTGAAGATTTTCTAAGATTTTCTGATAACGGGTAGAAATCATTTTAAACGACAAAATTATTCACATATCTGGTGTTCTCACTGCCGTACCTAATCATCATCGAGCTGCCGCCTTTCACGACAACCCCTTCGCCAAGGAACTGCCAGACAATGGCATTTGCACTGACCTTCAGGGTCCTCATTCATACTTCACACGAAAAACCGAAACCTTACGCGGTAGTATCCTCACCAGGTCCAGTTGCCCGCGTTCGTTATATTTGATACAATTTAGGCATCATGAATACCGAAACAAGTGCATCTTTAAAAAAACTGCTGCTAACAACGCCTGATAATGGCATTGTCTGCGCACCCTTTCTCGTCAAGAACGGATTTTCACACGATCAGCTAAAGCAATATGTGCGAAACGGTTATCTTGACAGCATAGGCCGCGGCGCATACTGCAAGCACGGACACAACCCTCCTCTTGCCGCCGCACTTAATGCCGCAGTGACACAGCTTGAATCGCCTCTTCATCTTGGAGGGTGGAGCGCTCTTGCTTATCATGGGCTCCTTCACTTCCTTCCGTTGTCCGGTCACTTGACGACTCTCTATACATGCGCAAACACACGCTTGCCTGCATGGATGACGCACGCATTCAAAGAGCAATACATCTGCAAGCGCACTAACTTCCTGCCCGAGAACATTGCCATACAAGACGAAGTGCTGGACGGTTTCTCCGCGCCAATCTCCACCCCTGAACGCGCCATACTGGAATACTTGCATTCCGTTCCCGATGAACATCCGCTAAGCGAAGCATATCAAATCCTGGAAATGATGCTCAACGCGCGCCCAAAGACGCTCCAGGTGCTACTTGAGAATTGCACCTCGATCAAGGTCAAGCGAATGTTCTTTCTCCTTGCCGAAGATTTAAAGCCATCTTGGTATGAGGACCTTTTGCCCAATCGAATTAACTTCGGTTCAGGCAATCGCGTCATAGATGAAGGCGGACACTTTCACAGCAAATGGCTTCTCACCGTCAAAGATTGGAGGTCCGTCTGATGATTGCCCAATATGCTCGCCAAGCCGCTCTTGTTGTCAAGGTCATTCCTCTTATCGAAAAGGAAGACGCCTTCGCCCTCAAAGGCGGAACTGCCATCAACCTGTTCGAACTCGACATGCCTCGCCTGTCCGTCGACATCGATCTGACCTTCACCCGCATCACGGACCGTGAAACTGCAATCACCGAGATCAACGCGGCGTTAGAGCGCATCTCAAATGACATGACCAGACACGGTTTCCCCAACCGGCTGTCAGGATCAAACGTCTCTCGTAAAATCATTTGTGCGACACAAGACTCCTCGATCAAAATCGAACCAAACTTCATCCTGAGAGGGACAGTTTTCGAGGTTCGAAAGTTATCCGCAAGCCCGAGAACTCAAGCCCTTTTCGGCCAAGCGAAAATCAACGTCCTTTCCCGCGCGGAACTGTACGGCGGAAAGTTTTGCGCGGCGCTGGACCGGCAGCATCCGCGGGATCTCTTCGACGTGGCGCAGTTCTACAAGACAAGCACGATCACGGACGAAATCAAGTCGGGGTTCCTCGCCCTGGCCCTCGGACACAACCGCCCTCTCCACGAGCTTCTCAATCCGACGCTCCAGGACCACGAGGACATCTTCAATCAGCAATTCGCCGGCATGTCCGACACCCCCTTCTCCTATCAAGAGCACAAGGACACATTCGTCCGCCTCCATGAAGAACTCCTCGGGGCGCTGACGAGCGACGACAAGCAGCACCTGCTCGACTTTGTCTCACTGCAAGGCCAGCCGGAGGACTTCAGCATCCCCCACCTCGCCGAGCTTCCCGCCATCATCTGGAAGCGCAAGAATCTCGAAACGCTCCGGACATCAAATCCAGCGAAATTCGCCGAGCAGCGCAAACTCCTTGATGCGCTGCTCGCCCAATCGTAAGTCGCATCAAATCGCTTGCAATGTCATCTTTTGCGTTGCCCCTTGCGAACGTTTTTCTCCCAACTATCAAGCGCACCCGTCAGATAACTACGACGGATTCGCGGCACTTTCAGTCCTTGTTCGGCAAACAACCTTTCAAGCCGTTTCGTCACATCAACGCAATGTGCAGTATCGGCCCAAGGGCTAAGCACAATCGACATTGAGTTCAGAACCTCGTCCGGGATGCGAATGGCAAGGCGTTCCGCAGACGAACTCACATTCGTGGTCTTAACGAAGATTCTGGTCTCTTGCTCGCCCCTCCATTCGCAATCCTTAAAGAATCCCTCCAACGTCTGAGCCTTAATCACTTCCGCAAGTTCGGGAATGTGCAGATGGCAGGAATTCCACATCAAATCATTACAACGCTCGCATCCCAATCTGCAATCTTTGACTGCGGCATAAAGCACATCGAACACACCACCATGCACAAGCGCCGCCTGACGCGATGACACCACGAACCGATCATCACGCTTGACAACATGATGCGCCTCGACATTGGCGGCGTTCTGCAAATACTCCTTAAATCGCTTCATCCCCTCTTGCGAGATCAGAACACGGATTGCGTCCCGATTCGGCTTGCAATACATCTTCCAGAGAAGCGCATTTTCAGATCGACCGTACGAGAAGCAGCCGACATACATCCGCCGCCAATCCCGTCCGTACTTATTCGCCTCGTGCAAATCATTCAGCGACGGCGAATCCAGGCGACTCAGCCACATTGACTTGCCTTTCACCATCTTGCAGAACTTCGACACGGACGTGTAATGCTGATACCCGCCGTGCACCATACTCGCCCTATTGGCAATATCGAGCGCCTCCAAGAACTGCCCTTCTTCGAGCTGTTCGTACGCCGCCTTGAATTCTGCTTCGGTCATGGCAAGTTTCTTACCTCGTTTGTTTTTCATTACATTCTCTCCTTCCTTTACAGAACCGAGCTGCCGTCACCACCGGATTCTTGTTCATATTCCTCTTTCGCAAGGCGCATGAACTCGTCGTTTTTGGCCGTCAACTGCAATCGGGAAGGCGGGCTCATAAAATGGCTCTGTACCCATCCTATCGACACGGTTCCCCCTCCGACCTTATACTCATCACCGTGCAAATTCATAAATCCATCAGGCATATCACGGGGAATCTTCTCGGCATCGGGAAAACGCTTCAAAACAGCTTCAACAACGGACTTACCCTCTGGAACCGCGTCATCCCCCAATCCCTCTGTCGTCCATTCCAACTGAACACAGCAGATCTTCCGCGTCTTAATGCTAGCAAAGACCGTCGCATGATCCATCCCCCGAAATGGTTTTTGCAACTTTACCGTCCGCATCAAACTTTTCCCATCTTTTGTCCGCTGATCACCAAAGACAGGTGTCTTCGGCAACTCATCCCCAAACTTAATTCCGCAAAATGAAAGTAGTTGATTCGATTGCTTCGCAGCCAGATCTTTTCCTTCGCCATTTACAACCCCGATTTGTCTTTTGTTCTGATGTAGCTTTTTCTTCATGGCCAAAATCGTTGATTTGCTGTATTTTTTAGCAAGCTCTTCCTCTATCTCTCTTTTCCGACTGCAGTAAGTCCCGAATTCGTCTGCCCGTTCATACATGTCCAATTCAAGAATCAAATTGTTATCCTTTTGCGCCATCTCCGCCAAAATACAATACGCGCTTGCAATTTCGCCCCTTGTAAATGCTCCATTTCCGGCTCCCACAATTTCATCACAAACATTCCTAAGTTTTTGCAACTCAGCATCCGATTCTTTTGCTATACTCCCTCTGCTTTTTGCAACCACAAACATTCCCTTCCCTTCCAAACTACCAGCCTCCATCGCCATCTTAAACCAAGACGCGGCCTTTTTGTATTCCTTGCTACCCATTCTCAAATAGCCCATATTAAGCATTGCAATCACCAAGCCGCCTTCAGCCGCTTCCTTGATTAGCGTTTCGCCTTTTTTTTCATCCTTGGCAACTCCCTCGCCTTTTAAACAACATTCACCAGCATTCCGCTTTCCCAACAAACTACCTCCATCGGCTGCTTTCTCAAACATTTCATATGCTGTAAGAGGATCCTTTTCAACACCGCCACCATTAAGATAGCAAAGCCCAAGAAGGTTTATACCCGTAGCAAAACCACTATCTGCCGATTTTTTTGCCCACGCATAAGCCATACTTGCATTAGTCTCGCACCCTATCCCCCAAAGCAGAGCCTTGCCCATAAAATATTGCGCTATAGGATCCCCCTTCGCCGCCTTATCCTGATAGAGCGCAATGGCATTTGTAGGACACACGGTATGTGTAAGTTCAAATTCCGCAACCCTCTTCTCTGAACGGTCGGCCTCTTCCTTTGCAAGCCGAACACGTTCCGCTTCCGCGCGTTCTTTTGCCAACCGTTCGCGTTCGGCCGCTTCTTCCTTTGCACGTTGCGCTTTGCGTTCTGGAGAATTATTCTTTGCTACAAAGTTGACATATTCCGACTTGGGAAATTGACTTACCAAATTCGCAACAAGTTGATCGCGCACCTTCCCTTCTAAGGTTGCATTCGGCAATTTTGGGCTCGAAGTCCGTTCGTCCGCGATTCCGGGATATGGGACAAAGATCGGCAGCCATCCCATCCATGAACTCGCTTCAACCTTGCACGTTCCGGTTTTTTCTCCTATTGGTGTCTTAACCGTCACATCATATGTTGTCTCCTCCGACGTGATGCCCGGCACGATGCCAAGTGTAAAAAACCACAACAGATTATTCAACCCATGTTCACCTTTCTTGTTGGTCGACTTATATTCGACGACAACTGGCATTGATTGCGAATACTCTTTGACGTCAAGCGAATCCACAACCGTGTAATCGCTGACACCATTATCTTTTTTGCTTACCGCCACATTGCTGGAGTACATGCCACTTTGGCAGCCCACCAAGACAAGAATTCCTGCCAGACCACAACCAAATACTGCTTTTTTCATGACTACCTCCTTGCCCACCTTGTTGCGCGGCGAGTGTTGGGCGAATCCTGCCGCGGCCATTCCTACAGTTCCATTACATACTCAACTGCCGAAGGAAAATCTGACAGGATTTCTTTGGCAAATTGCGCGACTACGCGGCAATCAGATGTAAGGGATGTAAAAGGCCTCTCCTTGCATCTCAGGTGAGGCTGTAGGAATGGCCGCGACAGAAATACAGGGAGAGGCACACTGTGCGTGTACACTCTGCCAAGTATCGTCTGTCGAGAAACTTCCTACATTTCACCTGACGATCGCTTTGCAGTGTTGCAAATTGAGTTCTATCCCCAAGGGTGAAGCCGAGACCTCTCCCAAAGGAACGGAGACATTATATCATAAACCCCGCACCATGCGCGAACACGTTGCGGAGAAGCCCCCTTATCGGTCTTTCTTCATACGTTCAAATCGCTCTGTGGATTCCAGCTTGCGCAAATCTTCCATTGTCTCCGGGCCCTTGAACCGCAAGGCATTGCGACCACTATCCCAATCGATCGTGTAGAGACTATTACGCCAGCCCTTCGGACGGTCAAGTTGTGTGAAATTCAAATACACGCCATCATGTGTACCATAGCGGATGCCGCCTTGTGCAACCGGAATCTCCGTTCGATTGAGGAAGACGCAATCCTTAAGCCAAAGGACGACATTTGATGCCGAACCACTAATCGGCGCATCCAACGTTCCCGGTCCCACCACCTCCCAAATTCGATCAGGTGTCAGGACAATCGGATACTTAAATACGACCTTCTGATGATTCAAGCGAATGGTCACCCGCTTCTCACCCGTCACTTCTGTCTCCGCACAGAGGGCCGCCCAACGCCGTTGTTCAACACGCACAGGCGAATTCCACCAAGAAACCCCTGCCCATACGCCAACCCCCAAAAGACAAGCCAGCCCGACTGCCGCGCTCCAACACGGTAAAGCATGGCGGCGCCGAATCGCAGTCATGAAATCCCCAACGGACTGAAATCTTTCCTGTGGTATGGATGACGTCGCCCGACGGATGATCCGAGACCAGCTCCGCGGCGGTTTTTCCTCGAAGCATTCATAAGCCAGCACACCAAGCGCATGAATATCTGCCGCAGGCGTCAATTCGCCACCGGCAAACTGCTCAGGAGCCCCGTAGTGAGGCGTCCCCACCCCGACAGACTGTCCGTCCACAACAGAAAGCTGATCTTTCGACGAAAACGCCGTTTCCATGATCGGCTTAATCAATCCCAGATCAATCAAGACCGGTTGCCCGTCTGCACGAAAGAGGACATTGCGGGGTTTCACATCTCGATGGACATATCCGCCAATGTGCAGGATCTCAAGCCCCCTGGCAATGTCGGTCAAATACTGGGCAATATCCGCATCCTTGCGCGGCAAAGGACGTGACTCCAGCAATTCAAGGACCAAGTACGGTCGACCGTCAATTACGCCGCGACCAAAAACAACTGGAAACGACGAACATGGATGGTCGGCAAGAAAATCAGCTTCCCGCGCAAATCGTTCAAGCTGTTCTGGCTCCGTTCGATGCAGCACCTTGATTGCCACGGCCTGACCGTTGCTCTGCTGCCGCGCACAATAGACTTCCGCCGATCCGCCGCGGCCGAGAAATCCTGTCAGCGTCCACTCTCCTGCAATCGTTCCTTCGGCAAACAGCGGTTTCGGATCCACCTCGACATGCTGCGCGAGAAACTTCTCCAGCAAAGCATCCGACACTTCAAATGTTTCCGGCATGCTTCAACCTTTCAACAAGCTCCCGCAAACGATCCATCATCCGCTTCTTTGTCTGATCCACAACCGCCCGGCTGACCGCAAGTGACGCGGCAACATCTTCGGGGCTCTCGCCTTTCATCGCCGTACGCATGAAGATCTGCCGCTTGCGACCCGTCACGGAAGGATCCGCCAAAAGCTGCTGCAAGGCGACTTCGCAAACCGTTTCCCGCCACTTCTCAACATCCGCATCATTTCCGATTCCTCGCGCCGATGGATCCAACGCATATTCGCGCGTAACCTCATTGCGGCGATTCTGCCGCTTCAGCGCATTCAACGCCTTATGATGAAGAATGCCTGTCAGATAATTGTGAAAATGACCTTTCTCGTCCGGAACATAGCGATAATCTGGCAAGGTCTTGGCTATCGCCACAAAGGTCTCCTGAATGAGATCGTCCATCTCCAACGAAGGAAACCATTCGTGAAGATAGCTCTCCATCAGCGGACGATAGCGGACCACGAATTCACCCCATCGCGGATGATCCGCACGGCCAGCAAGATCGCGAAGAAGCGTCGTCGATGTGTCAGGAGCGATCATTAGCGTATTTTATCCTCCCTTGTCGTGGCCGTATTATACCGCCCACTAAGCCTAAGTGCGGCAGAACCTTCGTGACACGGTCAGAACTTCAGCGACTGGCCGTCCTTGGCGAGTTTGCCGCGGAGACGGGGCTTGGCTTTGCCGGCGAGGACGAGGTCCGCAAGCGGATCTTCGATGTAATCCTGCACGACGCGGCGGAGAGGACGCGCGCCCAGCGCCGAGTCATACCCCTTCTCGATCAGGAAGTCCGTCGCCTTCTTGTCCAGCGAAAGCGTGATATGCTGGCCTTTGAGGCGTGACTGAAGCTTTGCGAGCTCGAGCGCGAGGATCTTCTTCATGTCCTCCTTCTCAAGCTTCCTGAAGACAACCGTCTCGTCGAAGCGGTTGAGGAGTTCCGGACGGAACGCGCGCTTCGCCTCGCCAAGGAGCTTCTCCTTGAGGACGTCAAAGCTCGTTTCGGCCGTATCCTTTGCAAAGCCGAGCGTGTGTCCTTCGCGCGCAAAGTCGAAGCCGAGGTTCGCCGTGCAGATGATGATCGTGTTGCGAAAGTCGATGATGCGGCCCTGTCCGTCGGTGAGGCGCCCCTCGTCCAGAATCTGGAGAAGCATGTTGCACACGTCTCCGTTCGCCTTCTCGAACTCGTCGAAGAGGACGACCGAGTACGGACGCCGCCGCACCTTCTCGGTGAGCTGTCCGCCCTCGTCATAGCCGACATAGCCAGGCGGCGCACCGACGAGACGCGAGGACGAGTACTTTTCCTGAAATTCGGACATGTCCAGCGTGATGAGCGCCTTGTCATCGCCGTAAACCTTCTCGGCCAGCATCTTCGCAAGATGCGTCTTGCCGACGCCCGTCGGGCCAAGGAAGAGGAACGAGCCGATCGGACGCTTCGGATCCGCCATCAGCGCGCGGCTCCGACGGAGCGCCCGCGCAATCGCCTTCACGGCGGGGTCCTGTCCGATCACGACCTCTCCGAGCGCCTTCTCCATCCCCAGCAGCTTTTCCGCCGTCGTGGCGTTCATCTTCTCGACGGGGACACCGCTCATTGAGGACACGGTCTCCGCGATGTCCTTTTCGGACACCTCCAGCGTCTCCTCCGCGTGCGTTTCCTTCCACTTCTTGAGCGCAGCCTGGAATTCGGCCGCCGCCTGCTTCAGCGACTCACGATACTGCGCCGCCGAATCGAAGTCGCCCGCCGCCACCACCGCGTCCTTCTTGCCGCGCAAGGTGTCGATTGCCTCCTGCATTTCGGTCAGCTTCTTCGGACGCGCACTCGCGCCGGCCCGGAGCCGCGCGCCAGTTTCGTCCAACGCATCAATCGCCTTGTCGGGGAGCTGCCGCGCCGGCAGATAGCGGGCCGTCAGCTCCACGGCGGCGCGGATCGCGTCCGCAGCATAATTGACGGAATGATATTCGGAATACTTCGGCGCAACGCCATTCAGAATCTCAACCGCGTCCGCGACGGACGGCTCGTCCACCTGAACGGACTGGAACCGGCGCTCGAGCGCAGCGTCCTTCTCGATCGACTTGTGGTACTCCTTCAGCGTCGTCGCGCCGACGCACTGCAATTCGCCGCGGGCAAGCGCAGGCTTCAGGATGTTGGCCGCATCCATCGCGCCCTCGGCGCCGCCGGCGCCGACCATCGTGTGGATCTCGTCCAGAAAGAGAATGATGTTCCCCGCGCGCTTCGTCTCGTCGATGATCTTCTTGAGGCGCTCTTCAAACTGCCCGCGGTACTGCGTCCCCGCGACGACGCGCGCCATGTCGAGCGCGACGACGCGCTTCGCCTGCATGCGTTCAGGGACCTCGCCACGGTGAATTGCCTGCGCGAGACCTTCGACGACGGCCGTCTTGCCGACGCCGGCCTCGCCGATGAGAACGGCATTGTTCTTCGTCCGGCGCGAAAGAATCTGGACAATGCGCGCCAGCTCCTTGGTGCGCCCGATGACAGGATCGAGCTGGCCCTTCCGCGCCTGCTCGGTCAGGTCCCTTCCGTAAGCGTTCACGGTCGGCGTCTTCTGCGCCTTGCCGTTGGCTCCGGTTTGGGAGGTTTGGGAGGTTTGGTTGCCTTCTTCACCTTCGACTTCACCTTCGCCTTGGGTTCCTCCCGCCGCGCCTGCCGCAATGAACTTCTCAACCGTGAGGCCCACGTTGAAAAGGAGTTGTGCGGCGGCATTCTCACCTTCACGGAGCATGGCGAGAACGAGATGGACCGTGTCGACGACCTTGCCGGGGCCGGCCTCGATGCCGGCCATGTCGAGAATCTTCTTCGTGCGGGCCGTCAGCGGTAGCTGACCGCGCTGAAGGAGACCGTCGGAATTCCCTGAAATCATCTGCTTCATCGACTCGGCGAGATCGTCGAGCGAAAAGCCGAGGGCCGTGAGGCGCTTGGCGGCCTGGCAGGCGGGAATCGCCAAGAGCGAAAGCAAGACGTGCTCGGCGCCGATATGGTCATGCCCGAACTGGCGCGCGCAGCTCGATGCAGCGTTCAGGGCGTCAACGGCATGTTTGGAGAACATCAGGCTCACAGGAACTTCTCCTCCGCACGTTCGTTCAGCACCACGTCCTCAAATCGCGCGTTCATCTCATCCGCCCGCTCGGCGTCGATGCGGTCGCGCTCGGCCTGCTCCAGCTTGTCCTCTGAGCTCGTGAGATCCGCCTCGGCGAGCCGACGTTCGATCTCGGCGGAATCGATGCCGTCCAGCATCTCCTCCTTTGCCGCAAGGCGAAGAGGCGAGAGCAAGTCAAAGTATTCGCCCGGCGAAAGCAGTCGGCAGTTCTTCATCACGGCAAGCGCACGGCACAGCGAATCGCCTAAGACACGCGGCAGTTCCTCGAAGAGGCGGACGCGCGCATTGCGCTCTTCGCGCAACAGGTCCTCCACAACACGCTTCGCCTGCTCGGACGAACCGGAATAGCGGAGCGTGTAGACATGTCCCGTCTCGTTGATGCCATCCGCCGAGACACCGACAAGCTCCATCTTCAGCGCGCGAAGCGCACGTTTGACGGCATCCAGTTCGCCGATCAGGTGCAGGCCCTCGAGATGGAGACGGTTGCCGATCCGATAGGCGGCATCGACGCGGGGCACGGGGAAGTCATGATACTTGGGACCCTTTTCCGCCTTAGCCGTCTGCTGCGCCTTCTCGATGTCGGAGACCATGTCCTGAAAGGCGTTCATGATTGCACCGATGAACGGCGGCGGATTCTCCCCGTCGACCGGATCCTCGGTGATCTCGCCGTCCGGCGAGCGGGAAATCTGGGTGATGGACATGGACATCCCCGGCGGAAGCCCAGTCACCTTGCGCGTACGCTGGCTCTTCTTCTGGCGCTTGAGACGCTCCGCCTTGGCACAGGCGTGGCAGACGTAAAGCTCTTCGGCTTCGTCCCCCTCGCCGCGCGTGATGGCGGTTTGCGCATCCGCCTGATGGCACAGTTCGCACTTCATAAGACGTGTATTATACCAAAATTAGCGCCGAATGCTGAAAAGCGGGTCGGAGGAAAAAGAGTCAGCGCCCTGACAGAAAACCGACGGCTTCGGCGACGGCCTTGTCCGTCAGCGCAGAGAGGCAAATATGCTTCATGGTCATCTCCGACGTGCGGTCGCTGCCGGACGGCGAGAAAATCGGGATCGGACCCCAGACGACGGCCTCGTCGCGTTCGACGAGATCCTTCGCATAGAGGAGCTTGCCGCTCTTCAGGTCGCGCACACGCAGCTTGGCCTGCCATGTTGCTCCGTCATAGTCGGCCGTGAGCAGCGTGCAAATCAGCCAACCGAACTTCGCCCAGCCGTCGCCGTCTTCGGCAAAAGGACCCGCGAAGGTCACTTCAATCTGATATTGCGGATCGCTCGTCTTCAGGAGGAACCCCGCCTGCTCCAGCACATCGACCGCACGGTTGCGATAGGCGCTTGTACGCTCGGCCCGCGGGATGTAGGACGTCGTCGTGCTGACGGCCGTGCCGAAACCGCCTCCATGCCAGCTGCGTCGACCATACCACGGGCCACCCCAGCCCGACACCGTCGAATAGCTGTAGGCCGTGTCATAGGAAATGTAGGTCGCGTCAAAGCCCGCGACCTGCACGCGAATCTCCTTGCCTGCAGGAAGCGCCGCGACGGCAACCGCCGGATGTTCTGTCTCCTTTATGGTCCAGCAACCGGAGAGAAGAATCAAAGAGAAAACAGGAAGTACGAAAAAGTATGGATGCTTCATGCGGGATATTATACCACAGCATCGTCGAGCGCGGAGAGCAAAGTCTCGGGGATCACGAATTCGCCTCGCGCCCGAAGGACCATGATGCGACCGATGAGCGCGCTCTCGAAGTCGGACAGCTTCACGCCGTCCTTGCGGTCCTTCAGAATCTTGAGCACCGACTCGGGCGTCATCTTCGTCTTCGTCTCGCGATTCGGCAACACGCGCTCGACCACAAGCTGCACGGCCGCACCAACCGGCATGAACACCCGCGCGAACACGCGCCACCCCGGCGCCAGCCACAGAAGCCGCCGCAGCGGACGCGCCGAACAGAGCAGCTTCGGCAAGAATTCGCCGAGAAAGAGGATCGCCAGCGCAG
The DNA here is from genome assembly GCA_016303225.1 of Kiritimatiellia bacterium. Taxonomy (GTDB): domain Bacteria; phylum Verrucomicrobiota; class Kiritimatiellia; order RFP12; family UBA1067; genus UBA1067. The sequence goes on along the minus strand of JAEDMC010000036.1, from coordinate 6,577 downwards.
GCACGAACGACAGCACGACCTGCATCGCGGGCGAGTCCGCATAGAACGTGGCGACCAGGGCGGACGCGGCGGACGAATAGCAGACATTCGCCAGGTTGTTCCCCACCAGAATTGCCGTCGTCGTGCGGCCCATGTTCGAAATCGCCTCGTAGATGATCTTCGCCCGCGCGCTGCCTTCGCGCGCCATGTGAATGATGCGCTCTCGGCGGACGGAGAGAAATCCCGTCTCCATCCCGGAGCAGAACGACGAACACGCCAGCGTCAAAATGACGGCAAGAAAAAGCAAGATCGTCATTTCGACTCCTCCTCCACCTTCTCGACCGCTTCGTCCGTCTCCGCAAGTATCTCCTCGTCCGTCTCGACTGCGGGACGCTCCACCACCTCGAGACGCACGAGCGACACGCGCCGATGCCGCCGCTTGAGAATCGTCACGCGGCAACCGTCCGCCTCGATCTCCTGCCCGACATGCGGCAGCCGCTCCGCATGAAACGCGACCCAGCCGGAGAGCCGATCGGCGTCCTCCGCCTCCAGCTCGACGCCGATCTCGCGGCTCACCTCGTCCAGATTCGCGCGCGCGTCAATCTCCCAGACCGCCGGGCCCTTCTTCGCGATCAGCGGCTCCGCCTCCGGACGCGAAAAGACCGAGGGACCGAAAATGAGCTCGAGAATGTCGTCCGGCGAAATGATCCCCGCCGTCCCGCCATATTCGTCCAGCACGACCGCAAGCTGCTTGCCGCTCCGACGGAACGTCACGAGCAGGTCGTCGAGCGTGACCGTCTCCGGGACGAAGAGCGCGTCTTCGGTCTTCCCCGTCTCGCGGTCGTAGACGCCCATCACGACGTCCGGCGAACGGTTGATGACGGGCAGATACCGGTGCTTCGCCGCCTTGACCAGCGTCTCGCGCATGTCCGACGGGAGATCCACGTCATATGTCTGCATGTCGACGCGCGGCGTCATCTCGTCGTTGGCGCAAAGCTCCGAGAGACGCAGCACGCCTTCGATCATCTCCGCGTCCTCGCGCACAAAGTCGCCGCGCTCCGCGCTCGCCTCGAGAACGGACAGCAGCTCTTCGTCCGACAGCGCCCGGCGCTCGCGCCGAAGCGCGCCGCGAAACGCGCGCGAGACGGATTTCAACACGAAGTTGGACGGCGCCAGCACCGTTCGCCAGAAGAGGAGCAGCCGCGCGCACGCAGGCGCCAGCTCCTCGGCATATCGGAGCGCAATCTGCTTCGGCGTGATCTCGCCGAAGACCAGCAGCCCCACCGTCATCACCGGGACGGCGAGAACGCCGCCGCAGGGAATCGCCGCGGCGAAAAGCCGATAGCCGATCGAGGCGATCGCAAAGTTGACGAGCGTGTTCCCCACGAGGAGCGTCGACAGGAGAAGCGCCGAGTCGCGCAGACACTCCGCCACCTGCGCGCCCGCCCGCGCGTTCCGCTCGCCGATGCGCTGCCGCTGCGACGGCGACAGCGAAAAGAGAATCGTCTCCGACCCCGAGAAGAAGAACGACAGCGCGAAAAGCGCGACGAGAAGAACTGCCTGCAGGACAACCACTACCGCTTACCCCGACTTTTTGACGAATATTATATCACAATGACACATGACAAAGGACCGCATCGAGACGAATCAAGACGACGCGCAACGGCACCCGCCGCGTCATCGCCGCCCTGCGCGTCCGAATCACAACCGGATCGTGACGGCGACGGGATAGTTGTCGGCGGCGAACAAGGGTTGTCGACGAGTTCGCAGATCTAGGAGAGCTTGCCGAAGATGTTGCCGTAGCGCTTCAGGTTCAGCGCCTCAACGAAAGACGCAATCTTCGTCACCGTCGAGCACGGATCAATCGACGCGTCCATGCAGTCGCCCTCAAGCATCAGGAGCGGCACGCCCGTCTCCTCCAGCGTCTCGCGCAGAAGTTTGGAGAACGAGCGGTCGGCAAGCGAACAGCGGCCGAAACCATGCGTGTAGAGGATGACGCCATTGAACTGTCCGGCCGGAACCGCACGCTTCACGTACTCGACGCGCTGCGCGGGATCGAGGAAGCCGGACTGCAGAAGCTTCTTCGCCAGAGACCGGTAGGGATCCTTCGGATCGAGCGGCTCCCAGCCGACGAAATTCGTCTCCTCGAAGACAATCGGCGCGTTGCAGGTCTTCTCGATGTAGTCAAGGTGCCGCGTGTCGTAGAACGGCGGCAGGTGCAGCCACAGGAGGCGGTGCGTGTCGCCGATCGAATAGCGCTTCTCAGCCCACTCCTTCTTCATCAGGAGCTCTTCGAGATAGGCCTTCTGGATGTCGACAAGGTCCTGCGTACCCCACAGCTGCGAGAAGACGATCGCATTGTAGATCGCCTCGCTGCCGCGGACGACCGGCGGGGACGTGAAGCGAATCTCCGTGCACTTCTTGGCGAGCTCCGCAGCCTCGTTCGAGAGGACGCACGCCTCTTCGAGCCGCGCCGGATCAAGCTTGCGGCCGAAGGCCTTTTCCATCTCCGAAACGGACTCGGCGAGCCCGTCGGCAATCATCTCGACCGCGCTGCGGCTGTGTCCGTTGATAGGAGTCTGCAGCGAATAGAAGCGATCGGGGATGCCATAGGTGCGCGTCAAATCCGCAAAAATCCTCTCGCCCTGCTGGCAGGGCTGAGCGGTCGAGACGGCGAAGTCGGGCTTCTCAAGTTCCATGCCCTCGAGTATCCGCAGAAACGAGCACGTCTGCTGGTCGAAGCCCTTCTGCGCGGCACGCCCAAGGGCCTCCTTCACGAAGTCCGAACGGCGTCCGAAAAGCGCCGCGTACGTCTCGAGCGTGCGGATGCGGCAACCCATCGCGTTCAGGATCTCCGTCGGATAGAAGAGGTTGCGCCAGACGAGCGGCTTCGACGTGTCCTTCGAGAAAAAGTCGTGCCTCGTCGCCTTGACGCGCAGCAGGACCGACTTGCCGCGCGTCGGCTCGTATTCGACCTTCGCGAGGTCGAACTTGCCGCCCTCCTTGAGCTCGTCAAGCTTCTTCGCGATGACAGCCGCGCCGAGCGCACCCATCACCTCATGATACTGAGGAATGATGATCTCACTGCCTGTCAACTTGTTGAGGAAGAACGCGACAGCCTTGTTGAAGGCGACGCCGCCCTGAAAGAGAATCTTGCGGCCCGGCGCGTTGAGGAGCAGCTGCCCGACCGAGTTGAGGATCGTCCGCGCCTGCGCCTTGCACGCGCCGGCGAGCAGATCGCCGATCGGCACGCGGTTCTTGAACTTGTTGATCGAGGTCGCGGAAAGGACCGCACAGACCGAGCTGAACTCGGTGTTGGACTCGTAGTTGACCTTGTCGGCGACGTCTTCGATCTTGACACCCAGCTTCTGCGCGACCGAATCGAGGAAGCTGCCCGTACCCGCCGCGCAGACGCCGCTCATCATCGACGTCCAGAGGTTCATCGGCTTGTCGTAGACCATGCACTTCGAGTCCTGTCCGCCGCAATCGATGATCGCATCGACGTCCGGATGCAGGAACTTCGCGCCCTCGACGTGCGCCGTCACCTCGCTCACCTGAAAATCGAAGGGAATGAACTTCCTCGTGTCCTCGACGATCTGACTGCCCGTCACAACGAGACCCGACAGGTCATCGAACGTTACGCCCGCAACCTTGAGGAACTCGAGCGCCAGCCTCTTGACCGCACCGCCGCTGCAATGCCCGCAGCTATTGCAACGCCCCGTGCAGGCAACCTTGCCGGACTCGACCGGCTGCGTGCGCTTGTACACCGTCCGCAAAACCTTGCCCTTCTCCGAGAGAAGCACGGCCTTGAAGGTCGTCGAACCGATGTCTATGCCCAAATATTTTTTTTCAGTCACAACACACTCCATAAAGGGGAAATTATAGCATATTGCCGACTGAGCGGCAACTGGCGCGAGGCTGCTATCGGTCAGTCAGAGAACCGGGATAAGCCCGAAGGAGCAAGGCAACGTAGGATGCAAAGCCATGATTGCAACTGGCATGCGGGCTGTCGTTCTCCCAAAGGGTGCCGGTCTGCTCGGCCATCTTGAGGTAATATCCGCGCACTTCCTTGCCGACCTGCGCGGAAAGCCCTTCGCGTTTCAGGATGATCAGCCGCATCAGGTTGCCGATGAAGGCGTTCGACGGCCAGACGTCCTTGTAGAGGCCCTTCTGCCGCCGCTCCGGACCGAACTCCGTCGTCAGCTTCTTCCAGAGCTCGGGATAGAGCTTCGGCGTCGCGATGCCGTGGAAAAACGCATAATACTGGCAGGTCTCCGTCACGTCCGGCTGTCGGCTGTTGTCGCGGAACCATTTGCCGTCGAAGGACCGTTCGCGAATGAGCTTCCTGATCCGTTCGGACTGCGCCAGCAGCTCGTTCCTCCCATACAGTTTCGCCGCCTTCGCCAAGACCTCCGAATACGTCATGTTCGACGGATAATTAACCCCCTCGTTCACGAGCTTCGGCTCGTTCGCATGGCTCCACTCGACGAACACCCACGCCGGAAGGTTCTCCAGGAGCCCGTCCTGATTGAGATACTTTGCATAGAACATGAGGAGCCCTTCCACGCGCGGCTTCAGGAGCTCAACCGTCTCCCGGTCTCCAGTCCGCTCGAAGTAGTTCGCGATTTCCAAGATGAACCACATCGACCAGTTGGGAATGTAGTTCTTGTTGATGTGGTCGCCCGGATAGCACATCGGCACCATCCCCTCCGGCAAATGCGGGAACTCCTCGGCGAGCGCGAAATTGCGGAGGAACGTCCGCTCGATCTCGTTCTTGCCCGTGAAGAAGTTCTCGGCCGGACCGGTGAAGTAGCTGTCGCAAAGCCAGCCCGCGCGCTCGCGGCTCGGACAGTCCGTGAACACGTCGACCGCATTCTGCATGAACGTCTCGCGCGCCGCCTCGAAGATCTTACGGTCCGCCGGATCCGTGAGCACGCACGCCCGCGTCGCGTTTGGATTCTTGTAGGTGCGCATCTCCAGAGTCACGACCGTCGCCTCGCCCTCCAGCATGATCACCTCGGCATACTTGAAGGTGTAGGGCTCGAACGACTCAAGCTCATACTCGCCAGGCTCCCTGACATCCCAGGTGACGATGTTGTTGCACCCAAATCGATTGATGAAATCCAGCTTGCCGTCGACCAAGGCCTCGTCAAACCCAACTAGGATCCGTCCCGGTTTTCCCACCTTCACCTTCAGCCGCAGAAATCCAGTGTCATTGATCGCCCCCTCATACCTCACCCCACAAGAAGAATTAATCTTCCACTGTTCGACTTCGACTTTCGACTTCGGCTCAACAGACCGCTTCCACCAGTCGAGCACAGGGACATATTGCAATATGTCTCTCGAATATGTCCGCCCTAGAAAGCTCATCTTCTCGTCCCAGACATTCGGCTCCTTGCCGAGGTCGCCCGTGCGCAGCTTGACCGACAGGGCGTCGGTCGGACGATAGGTGCGATCCATCTCAAACTTCGGATACGGCGCACCGCGCTCGAGGAGTTTCACGGGCGGCTGTTTCTTGATCTCGAGCGTCACGGGATTCCAGCCGACAACATTCCGTCGCGCAGCATCCCACAGATGGTCGACCTCGTAGACTTCGCTCTGCGCCCGTTGCAGGCTGTAGCGCGGCACCTGACGAATGCGCGGCGTCGGGACGGCCATCCACCATCCGTCACCTGTCGCCAGCACGACCTTGCCGCCCGCAACCACTTCGGCCTGCAGAAACGGCGCGTGTTCGATGATGTAGTAGGTCGTCGTATTGTAGGCAACGCCCTCGATCGTCAGGCGGTTGCGCCCCTTCTTCGCGACCCGGGAAAGATCCCACTCGTCCATCCGAAACCAGCCGTGCGGACCGCGCGCCGGGCCGTATGCGGCAAATTCGCCGTTCACGAAGACCCTGAAAATCGAGCAGCCCGAAAGGCGCAGCTTGAGCGGCAGTGCGCCGTCCCAGTCAAAGCCGGAAACGAACGCGACAGACGAGTTGACCTCACCCTTCTCCGCCGCAGTCCAGATTGGCTCGGCCTTCTCGAAACGAACCTGCCCGAAAGACGCGGAAACAGGCGAAATCGCCAGCAAAACCGTAGACAAAAGCAGCAGATGTTTCATCTAGCGCGGCGCAGATCTTCAATTCATCTCCTCCTGGAGCTTGGCGACAAGGTCTTCAAGCTTCATCGCACCGAGATCGCCATCGGTGCGGGAGCGGACGGAAATCGTCCCGTTCGCCTCGTCACGCGGACCGACCACGACCTGGTAGGGCACCTTCATGAGCGTCGCCTCGCGGATCTTCGCGCCGAGCTTCTCGGCGGAAGAGTCGACTTCCACGCGGAAGCCCGCGGCCTTGAGCGCCGCCTGCGTCTTCTTCGCGTAGTCAAGCGCCTTGTCGGAAATCGGGAGAATGCGCACCTGCTCCGGCGCGAGCCACAGCGGGAACGCGCCCGCATAGTGCTCGATCAGAATGCCGAAGAAGCGCTCGATCGAGCCGAGAAGCGCGCGGTGCACCATGTAGGGCTGGTGCTCCTTGCCGTCGTCGCCCACGTAGGTGAGGTGGAAGCGCTCCGGCAGGTTGAAGTCGAACTGCACCGTGCCGAGCTGCCACGGACGG
>JAEDMC010000242.1 GCA_016303225.1 Kiritimatiellia bacterium | reverse complement strand
TGCACGGCGAGAAGGCGCACAGCCGCTACTTCGGCGAGGATGCCTTCAAGATGCTAAAGGGCGACAACAAGGAACTTGTCATCGTTCGCAGCGCGTCGCATTGCGATCTCTATGACGGCGGGGGAAAGAACGCGATCCCCTTCGACCGCATCGAAGCGTTCTACAGGAAGCACCTGAAGTGAGTGTTTCTCACGCAGAGGTGCCGAGAGGCTGAGAGCGCAGAGTAATAATTAAGATTTGTGTGGCAAACACCTCTGCATACTCTGCCTCTCCGCGCCTCTGCGTGAAATATTCAAACTTGAGGAATGAGATATGACAGTCGAAGAATTCAGAAAGACGATGGCCGAGGTGGAGTACATTCCCGCAGGGAGCGCACTCCACCAGGCGTTTCATGCATTCTCGCAGGAGGCGCTGAGGATCACGGCGGAGTTGAACGGTGCGTACCATACGCCTGAGGAAGTGCGTGCGCTCATGTCGCAGCTGACGTCGAGCGAGATCGACGAATCGTTCGCCATGTTCCCGCCCTTCCACACGGACTGCGGGAAGAACACGAAGATCGGCAAGCGCGTGTTCATCAACGCCGGATGCCAGTTCCAGGACCAGGGAGGCATTACCATCGGCGATGACGTTCTTGTCGGCCCGCAGACGATCATTGCGACTTTGAATCACGATTCCGATCCCGACAGGCGCGGCGGGATGTTCACGAAGTCCGTTAGAATCGGCGACAAGGTGTGGCTCGGCGCGCGAGTGACAATCTGTCCCGGCGTGACAATCGGCGACGGAGCGATCGTCGGCGCAGGGGCGGTCGTGACGAAGGACGTCCCGCCGCGAACCATCGTCGCAGGCGTCCCGGCAAAGGTTGTCCGGCAATGCTGATCCTTTACGTTCTTTGCGGCGAAACGAGCTGTCACAACACAAGAAACGACAAGAAAGGAACAATGTCATGAAATACGCTAAACTCGGAAAAACAGACATCGAAGTCAGCCGCATCTGCGTCGGCTGCATGTCCTACGGCAAGGCGTCCGACGACTTCCAGTTGTGGACGCTCCCCCTGGAGGAGTCGACGAAGATGATCGCGCATGCGCTCGATCTTGGCGTCAACTTCTTCGACACCGCCAACTGCTACTCGCACGGCACGAGCGAGGAATACCTCGGCGCCGCCTTGAAGTCGCTTGGCGTTGCGCGCGACAAGGTTGTTCTCGCGTCCAAGGTCTACTTCAACGACGGACATCTCTCCAAGGATGCGATTTCACGCGAGATCGAAGGGACGCTCAAGCGGCTCGGGACGGATTACCTGGACCTGTACCAGATCCACCGTTTCGACTACTCGACGCCGATCGAAGAAACGATGGCGGCGCTAGACAAGCTGGTAAAGTCCGGCAAGGTCTGCGCCATCGGAGCCTCCGCCATGTACGGCTACCAGTTTCACAACATGCAGATTGCGGCGGAGCGCAACGGCCTGACGCTTTTCTCCACGCTCCAGAACCACTACAACCTCCTCTACCGCGAAGACGAACGCGACCTCATACCCATCGCGAGGCAGTACGGCGTCTCGCTGATTCCGTATTCGCCGCTGGCGGGCGGACACCTCGCGCGCCCCGAATGGGAGAGTCCGTCGAAGCGTGCCCAGACCGACAAGGTCCTTCACGCCAAGTACGACTCGACGAAGGAAGGCGACATGGTGATCGTAAAGCGCGTGGCGGAGCTTGCGTCGCGGCTTGGAGTCACGATGTCCGAAGTCGCGCTCGCATGGCATCTGGCGAAAGGCGTGACGGCCCCGATAGTCGGCGCGACAAACGCCGCGCATTTCGACGACGCAGTCCGCTCGGTGGATCTGGCTCTTTCGTCCGACGACATCAAGTTCCTTGAAGAGGCCTACCGCGCGCACGAGGTCAAAGGCGCTCTGCCGGCCGTAACAGACTTGAACACGGTATTGGCGGAAAAAGCCAAGAGGTAAGCCTCTACAACAGATCAAGACGACATACAGGAAGCTGCCCTATGAGACAACTTATCACAGGAGGAATCGCAATGGCGATGGCAATCACGGCAAACGCCGCCGAGCTGACGGCAAAGGAAAACGCGATCATCGATATCGGCGCGTGGACGGCGCGGGGCGAGCAGGACAAGCTCGGCGCGGCGTTCAAGGCGGGGTTCGGCGCGGGGCTTACGCTCAACGAGGCGAAGGAACTTGTCGGGCAGCTCTATGCCTACTGCGGCTTCCCGAGGGCCCTAAACGCCGCCGCGACGCTTATGAAGATTGAAGGATATGGTCTCACGCGGAGGTGCGGAGAGGCGGAGAGTGCAGAGAATGAGAATGGTGGGAAGATCCGTAACGGCGGGTCGTTTGTTTTGGGAGACGAGACGCTGGAAATCGGGACGGCGAACCAGACAAAGCTCTGCGGCGGACCTGTGAAGGGCGCGATCTTCGACTTCCATCCGCAGCTGGACGAATATCTGAAGACGCATCTCTTCGGCGACATCTTCGCGCGCGATACCCTCGACTGGCGGACGCGCGAAATCGTCACCATTGCAGCGCTCGCGGCGCGTCCCGAGACGGAGCCGCAGATGAAGGCGCATATCGCGATCGGCAAGGTGAACGGTGTCACCGACGCACAGGCGGCGGAAATCGTGCGGCGCGTGCAGCTGCCGCGCAACCCCGCAGATCTTCCGCGCGACTGGTCGCCGATTCCCGTGGGCGAGCCGAACACCGCGTACGCGAAGTACTTCATCGGCAACAGCTATCTCCACAAGCTCACGCTCGACCAGGTGCCGGCGTTCGGCGTGACGTTCGAGCCGGGATGCCGCAACAACTGGCACATCCACCACGCGAAGACTGGCGGTGGGCAGATGCTCATCGTCACGGCGGGCGAGGGCTTCTATCAGGAGTGGGGTAAGCCGGCGCGTCGCCTGAAGAAGGGCGATACGGTGAACATTCCGGCTCATGTCAAGCACTGGCACGGAGCCGCGCCGAATTTCTGGTTCCAGCACATCGCCCTCGAAGTCCCCGGCACCGAGCAGTCCACCGAATGGTGCGAACCCGTTGACGACACGGCCTATGCCGATGCGACAACGCGCAATCAACCTTGAGGAGCGCGTGAACACCGCGAAAAAGGAAGGACAGATTTGAACGATGAATGTCAAGTGGCTGATTCTGGGGAAAAAGTTCGCGGCATTGTGCATATTGCCTTTGGCGGCGGTGTCGGGGTGCATGTCGCTCAATGCGCCCGACCGGGCATGCCGTTCAAAGGGAGCTGAAAACATGCAGGTTCGCATTGCAGAGCTGGAAATTCTCCCGGAATGGCTCGACGCCTACCTGGAGGCGGCAGGCGCGGTGGGCGCGGAATCCGTCGCCAAGGAACCGGGTGTGGTGTGCATCTTCCCGATGCAGAAGAAGGATTCGCCGACATCCATCCGCATCGTCGAGATATACCGCAGCGAGGCGGCGTACAAGTCGCATCTCGCGACGCCGCACTTCCGCAAGTACAAGGATGGGACGCCGCACATGATCAAGTCGCTCGAGCTCGTGCCTATGCGTCCGTTGGACGAGAACGGCATGAAAACGATTTTCAGAAAGAAAAAATAGTTAGCGAAAGGACAAACCAATGAACGGAAACTTCACATTCCACAACCCGACGCGGCTCCACTTCGGAGAGAACGCGATGGAATTCCTCAAGGAC
>JAEDMC010000241.1 GCA_016303225.1 Kiritimatiellia bacterium | reverse complement strand
CTGCAAACACCCGTTTGGTGCATGAAAAAAGAGCGCACTTTCTCTCATGCACTCGTTCAAGGCCCGACCAAGAGCCATACATGGATGCATGAAGAGAAAATGCGCCCAGCTGGGCGCATCTCCACTTACATGCTGTCCATGTAATTAAACTTGGTCGGTTTAGAACGAACAGCGTGTAGCTTTGATGCTACATTGTCAGCGGTCGGGGGTGGGCTTGGGTACGATTCGCGGTCCGCGCGGGGCGCGAACCCTACCGTGCGGACGCGACGGAGCGCGTCCCTCCCTGCCAGTTCCCGGCCTATGTCTTGTTCCGATGATCGTGACCTTGCGGCTCGTTCGACGGAACGCCGATATTATACAAAAAAATCCGCTACGGTTTCACTCCCGATTTTCGGATTTTCGGTGTCAGAAGAAGAGGTCGCGTTCGCCGCGGCAGGTGGCCTCGTACTGCTTGAGCACCGTCGGATAGAACTTCGGGAGCCAGTCGCGGATTCCAGCCAGCTCCTTCTCGATGAGGGCTTCGCCGATCTTGCGCGTCTCGTCAGACGCAAAATCGTCCAGCCACTCCCGGAACGTGAGAACCGCGTTGATCTTGCAGAACTTCCCCTCTCGGCCGGTCTTCAGCGCGTCCATGATGCACCCGCCCGTCCGCCCGCAGCGGTAGCCCGCCGTGCAGAAGCTGGTGATCGTGCCGCGCGAGGCGAGGTAGCGGACCATCTCGTCGATCGAGCGGTTGTCGCCGAGCATGAACTGCTGGCGGTCCTTCTCCTGGTGCGCCTCATTCGCGAAATCGCTGTAGCCCTTGATCGCGATGTTGGACGAGCAGTCGAGCTGCGTCATGCCGCCGTCGATGAGCTTGTTGCGGCTCTCGGGGCTCTCCCGCGCCGTGATGATGATGCCCGTGTAGGGCACCGAGAGGCGCGCAATCGTCACGATCTTCTCGAAGGTGTCGTCGTCAATGAGCCACGGACTTTCCTCCGGCACCTTCGTGCCGCTCGCGGGCTCGAGGCGCGGGAACGAAAGCGTGTGCGGCCCGATGTTGAACCAGCGCTCGAGGTCGCGGGCATGCATCACCGTCGCAAGGAGTTCGTAACGCCAGTCGCAGAGCCCGTACAGGACGCCGAGACCGACGTCGTCCACCCCCGCCTCCATGCAGCGGTGAAAGCACGTGACGCGCCAGTCGTAGTTGCCCTTCGGCGACCACGACGGATGCATCTGCTCGTACAGCTTGCGGTTGTACGTCTCCTGAAAGACCTGGAAGGTGCCGATGCCGACGGACCGAAGCACCTTGAGATCCGCGACCGGCAGCGGCGCGGCGTTCACGTTCACACGACGAATCCCCACCTTGCAACCTGACTTCGGCGCGGGGACAAGGTGGCCATAGCAGGTCTCGATCGTCTCGGCGATGTACTCGGTTGAAGTCGTCGGATGCTCGCCGTAGACGGCGATGAGGCGCTTGTGGCCGATGCGGCCGGCAAGGACGTCCAGCTCCTCGCGAAGCTCGTCCATCGTCAGCACCCGGCGCTTCTGCTGCGTGTTCCCCTCGCGGAAGCCGCAGTATTTGCAGCCGTTGACGCAGAGGTTCGATATGTAGAGCGGCGCGAAGACGACGATGCGGTTGTCGTAGACCGCCTTCTTGATGCGCAAGGCTGCCGCCTTCATCTCGGCGAAGAGCGACGGATCCTTCACTGCGGACATGAGCACGGCCGTCTCGGACGGCTTCAGCGTCTCGCGCGTCGACTCGCTCTTCGCGATGATCTCGCGCACCAGCGCAGGATCGGCCGGCTTCTCGGCAACATCGGCAATGCAGCGGGCAATCTCCGCCTCGTCAATGAAATGCTTTCCTCCCGGGAGGTACTTGTCAATCTCGCTTTGAACGATGATGTTCCTGCGAAAATCATCTGCGTCTTTGAACTTGCGAATGCTGCTGCAATCTGCCATTTCTACCCTTCTTTCAATGGCCGTATATTATATCACTTTAGCTGCAGTTGCTTCAATTCGGAATCCGTCAGATCTCGCCATTCGCCTGGCTGCAGTTCGCGCGGCAACTCAAAACTGCCAACTTTGACACGTTTAAGCGTCAAAACAACCAAATGCGCGGCAGAACACATCTTGCGAATCTGGCGCTTGCGGCCTTCGCTCAACACAAACTTGAGCAGTCGCATGCCATTGCCATAATCCTCGACAAGCTCCACCGGCACGGGACGGATCGTGTACCCGTCGTCCAGCGTAAGCGGCGAACGGAGCGTCCTGAGCTTCTCTTCGCTCCAGCGTCCCGCCACCTTCACGAGATACGTCTTCGTGTGGTTGAACCGCGGATGCGTCAGCTCGTTCACCAAGGTGCCGTCGTTCGACATCAGAAGCAGCCCCTCGCTGTCCTTGTCAAGCCGCCCGATGGGCACCAGCCGCTCCGGAGTCCTCACCAGTTCCGCCACAGTTCTTCCGCCGAACGGATCGCTCATCGTCGACAAAACCCCGACCGGCTTGTAGAGGACGATCGTCCGATGCGTCTCCTCCGCGGCAATCCTCTTGCCGTTCACCTTGATCTCGACACCCGCATCAAACCGCGCGCCCGGCTCCTTGACGACAATGCCGTCCACCGTCACCACGCCGCTCTCAATCAGCGTCGCCGCGCCCCTTCGAGAGGCCACCCCCGCGTGCGCTAAGATGTTCTGCAACCGTTCCATGGCAGCCGTTCAAAATCCACGTTTCCGAGCTTGACGAACCTCAGTCAAAGACAACCACCCTCGACCTTGCGGTAGTTCTCCAGCATCTTCTTGTAGGCCGGGGAGCCGAAGAAGCCGCAAGGCTTGAATTCTGGACAAAACCCGCGGTAGACGCACTCCGGGACGCAGCAGGCCGCGACCTCGGGCTCCTTCTCCGCAATGGCGTCGACGACGAGCTGCCACGCCGCGCGCGTCTCGGCGCTGGCCTGCCCGCAGAGTCGGCGGCGCGAAATGAACATTACGGCCTGCGCGTTCGCGAAGCACTCGTGCATCACCGGCGCATCCTGACGGTTCGCGTCACGCTGGACGCCCGTGCGGTCCGTCCTCTGGGTCGAGACGAAATGCTCGATGCCGTATTTATGGCGGACGAAATGGACGCTCACCCAGTACGGGAGATCCAGCCACTTCCAGTTGAAGCAGAGCTTCCGGATCGGCGAATGCTCGGCAAGGAGAATGCGCTTCTTCCACTTGGAGCTCGGCTCCTTGGTGCCCTCGTCCTGACGGATCGTCGTGCGCGCCGCGTCCGCGACCTCGCGCCACGTCCCCTTCACCTTCATAAACTTAATCGTTGCCATGGCAGAATTATACCATAAACCATCGGTTCCATCACACGTAGTCGGTCACTCAACACCGCTTCGCGGCATTGAGCGCCCGACTACAGCATTTGGGCATCTGGGCTTGTGAGCATCTGAGCGAATAGATGCTCGAATGCTCCGACGCCTCGCGAAGCAGGTCGACGAATTTCGGCACGAACTTCAGGTACTCCCTGTTCTCCGGCTCCTTTTCCAGAAGCTCGAGGTAGCCGCGCTGTCCGTTGCACGACCAAGTCGTCTCGTCCGCGCCCTTGACGGGCCGATTGAGTTGATCGCGGCCTTGATCTCCCGCTTGGTCGAGGCCTTCTCCAGCATTGTTTTCTTCATGCCGCATAGTATTCATACGAAATATAAGATTGTCAAGGG
>JAEDMC010000240.1 GCA_016303225.1 Kiritimatiellia bacterium | reverse complement strand
CACGGCGACTGCGGCTTTTGGCACGACCACGCGAGAAATGCCCGGATGCTCAATCACCAAGATGCCCAGATGCTGTAGTCTGGCGCTCAATGCCGCGAAACGGTGTTGAGTGACCGACTACACTGCGGGACTTTCGCTCCTTCCTCTCTTGGACATATTTTTGCTATAATCTACTGAACAATGGAGTGCATAGTCACAGCACAGGTGAAGGCCATGGTTCTCACTGTCGTGATTGTCCATGGCGTCGGCAAGGCGATTTCGCATGCGATCAAGGCGTCTGGTCACGAGCCGGCGTTTGTCGAGGTCGCGAACCTCGATCCCGACAAGCAGGTTGCGCTGAAGACCCACGAAGACACTTGCATGGGCATCGACCACGACCTTTACCAGAAGCGCATTTCCGCCGCGGCGAAGAGCGTCGAGCGCGCCAGGCTTCGCTCGAGGCGAAGTGCAAGGCACTCTTGAAGTAACTGCATTGAAAGGGGTGACATGATGGAGAAAGCAATCCTGGTTGTGGCGCTGGGGGCGCTGGGGGCGAGTGCTTTCGCGGGAATCGCGGTCGATGACAAGTTGCCGGCGGGCAACGTCATTGTCGAGAAGATCGAGGGTGATGTTGTTCGGTTGCATCAGGACTTGCGTGACTCGAGCCAGGCCTGGATCTACTGGAAGTTCCGTGTGACGGGAGCGGCGGGGAGGACGCTCAAGTTCCGCTTTACGAAGTCCGCGGCGGTCGGCTCGCGCGGTCCAGCGGTTTCGACCGACCGCGGCACGACCTGGACCTGGGCCGACGACCTACAGCCGTCGCCGCGCCGGGAGGCGCAGACCAACGACCACGCCGACTGGAATGGGTTCGACTGGGGGTTCGGGCCAGAGGACGACGAAGTCTGGTTTTCGCAGGCGATCCCCTATGACGCATCCGATTGGCAGGCCTTTCTCGCCCGCCACGCGGCGGACCGCGGTCGGCTCTTCGAGGAAGGTGTGCTTTGCAAGTCGCGCAAGGGTCGCGATGTCGAGTACGCGCGGTTTGGCCGGCTCGACGGCCAGGCGAAATACCGCATCTTCGCCTCGTCGCGTCACCATTGCCAGGAGATTTCGGCCACCTACGTGCTGGAGGGAATGCTCGAGCAGGTCTTTGCGGACGACGATCTCGGACGCTGGATGCGGGAGAACACCGAGATCCGCGTCGTGCCGTTTGCGGACAAGGACGGCGCCGTGGACGGCGACCAGGGCAAGTACCGCAAGCCGCACGACCATGCACGTGACTACAACGAAGACCGTCCGATCCTCTACCCCGAGGTGCGTGCGATCATGAAGATGTTGAGCGAGTGGAAGCCGAACGTCGTCAACGACTACCATTCGCCGTGGCTCCGCGGCAACTGGTTCCAGAAGAACAACGCCAACGAGTACGTCTACCAGGTCGGATTTTCGGATCCCTCGTGCTGGGCGCGACAGCAGGCGTTCGGCAAGGCCGTCGAGCGTGTGCAGACGAGTGGCATGGGTTATCGCCAGTCGGATGACTTTGCGCCCGGGCAGGGCTGGAATAAGGCGACGAACTATTCGCAGGGGAAGACTCTCACCCAGTGGGCAATGAGCGTCTTCACGAACGCGGCGCTCATCTCGTCCTGGGAGATCCCGTTCGCCAACAGCCGCTACCGGACACTCTATCCGAAGGACTGGCGCGCGTTCGGCCGTGACATCGCGGCGGGGTACCGCGAGCATCTCGAGCCGTTCGGCGGACCGGAGTGCGTGGACGGCATCTATCCGCATCTCGCGATGTTCAACCTGGAGGGAGAGTGCGGGACGGGCGCGGTGGTGCCGTGGGCGGGTTCGCTTTGGGCGGTGACGTACGGCCCGCATTGTCCGGTCGGTTCGAGTGACAAGCTCTACCAGATCACGCCGAACCTGAAGCAGATCGTGCGAGCAGAGTCCGTCGGCGGCACGCCGGCGAACCGTCTCGTCCACCGTGAGACGAACCAGCTGCTGATCGGCCCTTACGTCATCGACGCGAAGGGGAATGTGCGCGTCGTGCCGCCGGCGAAGATGCCGGGGCGTCTCACCGGCGCGGCGCGGCACCTAACGGATCCCGCGAACAAGGTCTATGTAGCGACGATGGAGACTGGGCTTTACGAGCTCGACATGCGGACGCTCGACGTCCGCACGCTCATCCGCGAGAACGGCAAGAACGACTGGCAAATCGCCGAGCTGCTGAAGCGTGAAAACATGCCGTGGCCCAATGGCTGGGACGCGGCGCCGCAGACGCATGTGCCCGGCTATCATGCGAAGGGGCTCTGCTCCGGCTTCGGGCGCGTGTTCGTCTCGAACAACGGCGAGGACAGCGAGGCTGCGCGGCAGAATCCCTTCGAGCCGTCCGGTGCGCTGGCGGACTGGTCTGCGTTCGGGCAGGACTGGCGGATGATTCGCCGGTGCCAGTTCACGGACGTCACGACGCAGGACGGCATCTTCGGCAACGAGCATCCGGACACGAATCCGATCTGGTCGCTCGGCTGGGACGCGAAGAGCGTAGTCCTTGCCGTGACGACGAACGGGACGGAGTGGGCGTATTATCGGTTGCCGAAGGCCTCTCACTGCTATGATGGTGCGCACGGCTGGAACACTGAGTGGCCGCGCATCCGCGACGTCGGTTTTGGCGATGGTTCGCTGCTGGCGACGATGCACGGAACCTTCTGGAAGTTCCCCAAGGACTTTTCGCCCGCGCAGCCGAACGGGATACGCCCGCTCTCCACCTACCTGAAGGTCATTGGCGACTTTTGCTACTGGAAGGACGCGCCCGGCGGCGGCCGCATCGTCTTCGGTTGCGACGATCAGGCGCAGAACGAATTCCTCGGCAAGCGCACACTCAAGAACGACGCACCGAAACGCGACCGGTCACAGTCCAACCTTTGGTTCGTGAAGCCGGAGGATCTGACGACGTTCGGTCCGCCCTCGGGCGAGGGCTGGGTGTGGTTCGGCGAGGATGTCCGGAAGGGTGACGTGTCCGATCCGTTCCTCTGGACGGACGGATACGAGGCCAAGGAGTTCTCGTTCAAAGACGAAGCAGGAAAGAACGTTGAATACGAATTACTGCACGAGGGCGACTGGGTACGGGTGAAGGCGCTTGCGGACGCGAAGGGGGCCGATGCGCATTTTGTCTACGGACCTCTGCTGAAGTCGCCCCTTGTTTTCCCTCCCCTCGACACAAAGAGTCCGTATGTCGACGTGACGGATGACAACGGGACGGTCTGGCGATTCCCGAATGTGAACGGCGACGCGACAGTCATCTGCCGTGAGGTGGCGACGGAG
The DNA here is from genome assembly GCA_016303225.1 of Kiritimatiellia bacterium. GTDB lineage: Bacteria > Verrucomicrobiota > Kiritimatiellia > RFP12 > UBA1067 > UBA1067. The sequence continues at coordinate 428 of JAEDMC010000240.1, read as the reverse complement.
CGTGATCTCCTCTACGTAGGCGGCGTCTTCTACGAGGTTCCGGCGGACAACGCGGGCGGTTTCGCGGTTTTGCGTCCGATTGCATTGGCGGACGAACCGGTTCGCTCCATCGAGGCGAAGCTCGGGCTGGTCTTCATCAACAGGAGACCGATGGCGCTTGACGCACTTTGGAAGAACGGGACGGGCGCACAGGCCTATTGGCTCTGGAGGTCGCAGCAGAAATAAACGGTTAAATGGTTGACCGCATGCCATAAGCACGCCAAGTGTGTCAATGCTCGTGTATCAATTAGTTCCGACCCTCGAAGGCCCCCGGCGTGCGCACGCGCGAATAAAACGGACGGTACGCCCAAAACGTGGGCGCGGCGGTATTCGAAAAAACGGTCCGCCATGCCAATGAGCGCGCACATCGCCACCGCACGTGGCCGCAT
>JAEDMC010000239.1 GCA_016303225.1 Kiritimatiellia bacterium | reverse complement strand
GCGCGGCAATTCCGCAAAGGACGACCGGCGCGAGCGAAATCGCCGCGCGGACGGGACGCCCGAAGCAATCCCAGTTCGCGGCAAAGAGCGCGATCACGCCAAGTCCGATCATCAGCGCGCCGAATCCGCCGGCGATCATCACACCCCATGAGAAGCGACGTTCCGTCGGCTGATAGCGCCGCATGAGCGCCTCTGCCGTCTCTTCCGTGACGATTCCCTCGTCACGCCACGCGCCGATCTCCCTGCGCAACCATTCCCTTTTGTCCATTGACTACCTCCTTACTCGACTTTACGAAACTTCAATGTCACATCTGGGCAACCGACAAACTCACTATGGAGTCTGGGTGCAAGATAAATGCCTTTGTCATCTTCACCGAGATAATACTCGTCTTGGCTGCTGTATTTGCCTTTATCCTTGGACAAGCGCACCGCCCAGCTCCATGAGTTGGGTTCTTTCGAATACCAGGCCATCTTCAGTTCCCCTTTCCGATGGAGTTGCCAGACGCTGAAACGCAATCCGGAACGCCAAGGATCGGATTTGCAATACGTATTGCGATAGCATTCCGGCACACCAGAGACGACCGTCCCAGATGCATCCAGCACAAAGCAATGGCGATCGTTCCGGGACGTCGGCCAATTGAGTTCTGCGGACAAGTACGCGCGCGTATCCGAGTCAGCCGACCACTTCCCCGGCAATAGGGCGAGAACCTCGTCGTGTGTCAGACCTTTCTTCTCCTGCCAGCCGGTCAATCCCGATTTCTGCAACGCATGCTCAATCACAATTCGTCCGTCCGGTCCCTTATTCATCTGTTCGGACTGAATTTCGCGCAACCAACACCACGGCATATATCCGGCAGCTGTCACTCGGAATCCGCCGGTAAGGTTAAACAGGCGGCTGACATAAAACTCGCCGACGTCATCCGTTTCGCCGGAAAATCTCTTTTTCTCCCACGGCAACGCCGAATCTTGATTTTTCACATAACCCTCAATCCTGGCATGTGGCAGGGGCTTCCCCTCTTCATCGACGATGCGGATGTAAAAACCGTGATTCGGTTGCATCAGGTCATACGGCAAGCACACGAAATCCGTCAGGGGCGAGACGATCACTTCGTCCAGCACGAATCCGACGGCCGCGAACGGCAGTCCGATGATGGCGAACGGCCAGCCAATCGGACGCCCTTCCGACACCGCTATCAATCCGCCCGCCGTCAAAAACGAACAGGCCCTAGCCCCATTGCCCATGCCCATCCGCGTCGTCTGGAAAATCTCGCCCGAGCGTGGCGCCAGCATCCCGTCGTTGGACAACAGCCCCTCGCCCTTCGCGATGCCCGCCCGTCCGGCAACGCCAATTGCCAGCAGTCCGTATAGCATTCCTCTCGTCACCCCGTTCTTTTTCATATTGCCTCCTCGGATAACCCCACTTCACAATTTCCAAGGTATTATAATACTTTAGAAATTCTTAGGTTCCCTCCCGCAAGGCCCGGCGGTTGCGCGACGGGATAACGCCCTTCTTCGGCGTAAAGGGCTTGGGGGTTGTCCAGTTCGCCTTCGGATTTCCCTCGGCAGCGGCAACCTTCTTCAAGACCCTTCGCGTGGCGGCATCGGTCGCTCCCGAACCAGGATTGTAATACCGCTGTCCGTCCTTCGCCCCCGCAAGGACGATGCGAAGCATGGCCTGCACGACAGGATGGTCCTGCGGAACCAACCAGATGACGCTCCCTTCACCGTACCGCCGCTCGACCTCAACAAGCTTCGCGCCCGTCAGGTACTTAAGATGATGGTAGAGACTCTTGACGACGACACCAACGCAATCATACAGCTCAGCAATCGTCGCCGGTCCCTCGGCAAGCCGGATGATGATCGCCAGCCGGTTGAAATGCGTGAAGGCCTTCAGCTTACGAATGAGATCCAACTCCCACTTGTCGGGAAGGTCCTGCTGCAGATACTTCACGAGCGCTTCCTGAAAGACGACAGCGTCTGGCAGCGACCGATCCTGTTCGGTGTTGTAAAGCACCTTAATCCTCTCGCGTCGCACGCCCAAGAGTCCGCGCGCATTCAACTGCCGCAGACAGATGCTGGCCAAGCTCTCGTCGATGCCGACCGCCTTCGCGAGCTTGACGACGCACGCCTTTCCATGCGACTCGACCACCGCCTTCAACAGCCGCAGCCGCGTCTCGTTCATCACCGCTCGGCACGTCCGCCAAAACGTCGGTCGAAGTTTTGTCTCTACAGTCTTTTTCATACACGCATTATACCAAATTTCTAATGTATTATAATACTTTGGAAATTGTTGTATGTCACCGCTGTTTTTCCTCAATCGAAAGTTCGTTCGGCTGCAAGGTAAAATAGCTTCTCGGCACACGATTATACAAGAACAGCGCACCGTAGTGGGCCTTCTTGATCGTGCCGTCGTCCGCCTTTTCCGTCCGCAGACGCATGATGCAGTACTTGTTTTCAGGAAAGCCAAAGCACCGTTTCTCCTTGTTCCAGCCCCAAACGAAAGGATGATCCTTCGGCAAATGGACATACTCCCCGTCAGCAGGAGCGACGTAATCCGTGGCGAATCCCCCGTCCGGATGTATGTCACGGACGATGAACCCGTCATCCGGCCGCACCGCCGTGAGCGTCATCTGATAGGGCTCGTACAAACCCAACCTCTCCCCCTCCGCCGGTTCCCGCGAGAGCCGGACCTCAAGCTTCAGATCGGCCACGTCACCGTTCCCATGCGGCGGCAACCAAGAGCCCTTCTCGCAGTCAAAGAGCAACTCACACGATTTTCGCCACCTGAGCTCCTCTGGAATCTCAAGCGTTGACTTCTTCATGTCCACCGGATGGCAGATCTTCCGAAGTTTGAGTTCCCACACGATTCGGCCATCTTCGCCCGGCTTCGCTTTCGACGGTCTGAACGACGGCCGTGCACAGTGCCAGTTGACAGTCGGGTTCGAATCGTAGAATCCGTCCCTGGACATATAAACGTCGTCTATGTAATGGCTCCGTGCCAGCCGCGACACGTAGATTTCGCCCCGCTCGTCCGTCACTTCGTCGATACGACCCAAAAAAGCGCCGTCATGACTCAACACCGAAAACTTGACCCCTTCAAGGGGATTCCCGTCATCATCCGTGACGCGGATGAAATACCCGTGACGCGGCTGGGAAAGGTCATAGGGCAAGCACACAAGGTCAATGACCGGGAAGACGACCAATTCGTCCACAATCGCACAAGCGCCACCGGTAATGATCAGTGGCAAGCCAATGGGGAAAGTGAACGCACCAAACACCAATTGATACAACGCGATCTCTCCCGGCCCGTTCCGCGTGGTCTGAAACAGTTCGCCTGAACGAGGCTCAAAGACAGCCGCCGAAGCACTGATGACCGAATAGATTCCGATGATCGGCAATATGGCTTTTTTGACTTTCATTCCGCTACCTCCTCAAAACGATTGCGGAACTTCAGGTACAGGAACGCGCCAGCGACCATCAGGACGCCGACCGCGGCGAAGACCGCCACGCGGGCGGGTGTCGCGAGCGAAGCCGTGTCGATGAAGAGCACCTTGAAGACCGAAAGGCCGAGAAGCCCCAGTCCCGTCAGGCGGATCGCCTTCCAGCGGCGGACGATGCCCGCCGTCAAGAGCGATGCGGCAATCGTCGCCCAGACGATGGTGATGCAGCCGCCGCCCACGGACGGCAACACCAGATCTCCGAACCACTTGCTTTCGGCCGTGACCAGAATGAACGCCA
>JAEDMC010000238.1 GCA_016303225.1 Kiritimatiellia bacterium | reverse complement strand
CCCCGACCCCCTCGGGCCTCTCGGTACTACCCCCCGACCACCTGAGGGTACTACCACCCGACCCCCGAAGGGTACTACCGGGAGGGGGTGTGGGGGTAGTACCGGTACACCCCCCGAGGGTACTACCGGGAGGGGGCGTGGGGGTAATACCGGTAAACCCCAAGAGGGTAGTACCCAAATCAACGACTTTCAGGCGCCGATCCAGTGGCCGCGGCACGTAATCCTTTCATTTTTCGGAAATGTCGATCTCAGTCCAGCAGATGCGCCATTCGCCGAGATTCTCTTCGGCGCGGTTCACGAGTTCGACGAGGTTCCAGCCGTCATGCAGGACACCAGCCGGGACGTCGGCAACGATCCACTGTCCGTCCTTCGCGAGCTTCGGCAGCGGACGCGGCAGCTTCGCGGCATCCGTCGGAGCGCACTTCTCGCCGTTCACGTAGACGTCAACCTCGACCTTGCACGATGCGCCCACGACAACTGTCGCCGCGCGGCCCTTCACGTCATCGCCGACGTTGATCTTCGCGCCGCCCGCAAACGAGTCCTTCGGCAGGCCCCAGATCGGATAGCGCGAAGTCCAGTAGCGGCCCTCGCCGCACTGTCCGCTCCCCGTAAGGACGCACCGGCGCGCGCGAGACGCGACCGCCGCGCGGTCGCCGCAGGTCGCGAAAGTCTCCGGCATGTCGGGATGTGTCTCGCGGTCGCGCGGATAGTGGTTGTAGAAGTAAACCGTGTCCGCGCCCTGGTTGTAGAAGGAAGACGCGAATCCGAGATCCGTCGGCAGGTCGAAGAGGAGACGCGATTCCCAGCGAATCTGCATCTCGTAGTCAATGCACGGCGCAAGGACGACCGGCTCCGGACAAACCGCGCGCCAGAGCGCAACCTGCGTGTCGGAGACGGTGTCGAGTCCGCCCGGAGACGGAATGACGACGTCGATCAGGCCCTCCTTCACCCACGTCGGCACATCCATGCCGAGACCGAGCGCGTCCGCCGGATACGCCGGCACGCGCACCGCCATTCTGAGCTTGTGCCCCCACTTCTTCTCCGCCTCATCGCACAGCCGCCGGATGCCGCGGACGAACTCCGTCAAGAGCGGTGCGTTCGCCTCGTCGTATCCCGGCTTGAAGGCCGGCATGTGCCGCATGAAGTCGAGCTCCATGCCGTCAGACTCGTAGTCGAGAAGCAGTTCGCGCGCAAGCGCGAGATGATAGTCGCGCACCTCCTGCTGTCCGTAGTCAAGCCCCCGGTCAGTCCATGTGTGCTTGCCGGACGTGCGGTACTCGGCGCGGTGGAGGTCGGGACGCGTCCGCCACAGGTCGCCGTGCTGGGGACGCCCCTCCTTGCCCTTCGTGGTGTGGTGGACGTCGTTCGCGCGGAGCGAATGCCACATCTCGACGCCCTTCCGGTGGCAATAGGCGTAGCGGTACTTGAGGAAGTCCGGAAAAGTGTCCCACATCGGCTTCGCCGCGAGGTACATCCGGCGGTATTCGTCGACGCCGTCCTGCTCGGTGAGCTTCACGCCGCGCAGAAGAAGGTTGCCGTCCTTGTCAAGCTCCAGGTCCTTCCAATAGGGCGTCCCGGCCTTGGTCGGCCAGAAGCAGCGCTGGAAGTTGAGGTTGTAGAAGAGAGCCTCGACGCCGCCGCGGTCCGCATACCAGTCGACGTCCTTCTCGATCTCCCGCTTGAGCTGCTCGACCGTGTAGCCGCGCCAGTCCTTGCCGGTGAAGAAGAAGTTCCAGGCGTCCGAGTTGATGTAGACGCCGCGACCGCAGCCGTGCTTGCGCGTGAACCGCTCGCGCACCGCCTGCACCGTCTGCTTCTCGCGCCGGTAACCGTCGAAGAGTCCGCCGAGGTTCTGTCCGAGCACCTTGCCGCGCGCACCCGGGTTCAGGTGCTCGCGTCCGTAGCTCGTCGCGTCCGCGAACTGCCAGAGCGTGATGCCGCAGACTCCAGAGCCAGGCGCCATCGCCCAGTCTATGGCGTTGCCGTTGTACTCGGCCTCGTAGTCCTCGCTCCACGAGGACGCCGCGGCGTCGCGCTTGCCGTAGAGGCCGCACGCGCCCGTCTCGGAGATGAGAATGGGCTTGCCGGGATACTTCGTGCGGTAATACTTCACGCATGCCGCGTAAACCTGCTCCATACGGGCCTTCATCTCCTCCTTGTCGCCCATCTTGAAGCCCCAGTCGATCCAGCCCGGATAGGAGTTGAACGACACGACGTCGGAATAGACGTGCGAGATGTCGTCCGTATTGTGGTAGGTTGCAAACGAGACCAGCCGTCCCGAATCGCGCTTGCGGATCGTCGTCGCCAGCTTCTCGACGAGCGCCTTGCCGACTTCGGTCTGAGAATCCAGCTCGTTCATGAAGGCGAAGATAATGACGGACGGATGGTTGAAGCTGTTCTTCACCATCAGGTCCGTCTGCTCGACCTGCAGGCGGACGAACTCGGGATCCGACATCTCCTTGTCCTTGTTGCCCCAGCCGAGCGACTCCTCCCACACGAGAATGCCCGCCTCGTCGCAGAAGTCGAGGAAGCGCTGGCTCGCCGGATAGTGCGGCAGACGGATGAAGTTGCAGCCAAGGGACTTGACGAGCTGGATGTCCTGAACCATCACCGACTCGGGCGTCGCCGGTCCCGTCGCCGGATGCATCTCGTGCCGGTTCACGCCCTTCAGGAAGACCGGCTTGCCGTTCAGCTCGATCCCCCGCGCAGTCGCCTTCACCTCCCTTATGCCAAAGCGCGCACAAATCTCCCGTTTTCCGTTGCCCGCCCCTGAATTCCCCATCTTCACCGTGTGAAGATTCGGATACTCCGGCGACCAAAGGCGGAAGTCGGGCACGCGAACGACAGCCTTGCCGTCCTTGAAATTCGCCTTGACCTCGTTCTTCCCGTCAAAGACCAGCACCGTCTCTCCACCTACACCCTCAACCTCGATCTCCACCTCGCCGACGCGCCAGTCTCGCGTACGGACATAGGCGCGGGCGTTGGCGAACGCAAGCCGGACCCCATGGAAGAAGCCGCCGAACGAGTAGAAGTCGTAGTCGGGCATGAAGAGCTTCATCCGCTCGGGATCGAGCCGGTTCTCGAGTGCGGCGAAAAGCGTGTGCGTGCCGGCGGCGAGAGGACCTGTCTCAAGTTCGAACTTGCTCCACGGCAACGCGACGAGACCGAGTTTCTTGCCATCGATGCGGAACTCCCCGCGAAGCCCCATGCCGTCGACGACGAGCCAGGCGTTGTCGACGGGACGTTCGAGCGTGAAGGTGCGACGGTAGAGTCCCGTGCCCTTCTTCATCAGCCACTTCGGCATCGCGTCAAAGACGCCCGGGACGGAAATCTTGTCCGTCGCCGTGAAGTCCGGCTTCGCCGCATCTTCGAGCGCGGTCTTGTCCGCAAACGCGAACTCCCATGTTCCGTTCAGGTCGAGGTCCGCCCGCGCGGAGAACGCTCCGGCAAGCAGAAAAGCAACAGAAGATGCAATTAACTTTTTCATGTCACACCAACCCGCCTTCCAGTAGCCAACGCAACAATCGTTGCGTAGCATAGTCAGGCAAGTACTTTTTAGTGATTGGTTGGTAGTATAGCAGTTTTCAGTTAGGCCAGTAAAGCGGGCTTCAGCCGAACGGGTGCGATTCGAAAGTGTTGAAACGTTCCGCAGGTGGCATTGCCACACGCAGAGCGCGACCGATTCGATTTGTCGTCGCGCACGAATGGAAAGTCAAAGTGTCGGTAGGGGCCGACGTCCTCGGCGGCCCG
>JAEDMC010000237.1 GCA_016303225.1 Kiritimatiellia bacterium | reverse complement strand
TATCTAATTCTTATGCGCTACGCGATCATCTCCGACATTCATGCCAACGAATCGGCCTTGCGGCACGTGCTTGCGGACGCCGCCGAGCTGGACGTTGATCAAGTTGTCTGCCTCGGGGATGTCGTCGGCTACGGGCCCCTGCCGAAGGACGCACTGGCGCTCGTGCGAAAATTCTGCTCGATCGTTTTGGCCGGCAACCACGATGATGCCGTTTCGGGACGCCGAGGCGCCGACGATTTCATCGACCTTGCGGGCGACGCCGTCAAACGCCACCATGACACGCTTGGCAGCAGCGAGCTGGACTGGCTGAAGAACCTGCCCTACGCCTGCAAACTTGAGGGGGCCATCGCCGCCCACGGCGACTTCACCAATCCGCCGGACTTCAACTATGTCGATGACGAAGCGAGCGCAACTGCCAATTTCAAGACCGTCGATGCCCAGCTGATGTTCGTCGGCCACACCCACATTTCCGGAATCTTCCTGACCGGACAGAGCGGCTCGGTCTATCAGCTCGAGCCACAGGACTTCACGGTCGAGGACGGCAAACGCTACATCGTGAATCCCGGCTCCGTCGGCTATCCGCGCGAGCAGAACGGCACGTGTCTCTCGTCCTATGTCATCTACGACTCAACTGAGCGCGCCGTCAACTTCCGCTTCCTGCCCTTCGCCGTCTCCTCGGTGATGCAGCGCGGCACGAATCCCAAGCGCTGGATCGGCATCGTCGTCACCGGTCTCCTCGCCGTCGCCGCCGTGTGCGCCACCTTTTTCTTCTCGCGCGGCAATTCGCCGGTTGAAAAGGAAGTCCGCGTCGAAGCTTCGCCAACCGAGAACTCCAAGCTCCTGCTGACGCAGAAGTCCCTGACGCTGACGAAATCGATGAAAGAAGTTCGCGCCAATCTGAAACTCGCCCGCAAGAGCCCAGCCGTCGACCTGACAGTTGAGTTCAGGAACACCCTGGGCGAATCGCTGGGGCGGCCCATCAGCAAGCCCGTCGCGCGTTCGTGCGCAACGGCTTTTCCCATCCCGGACGGCGCCGTGTCCGTGCACTTCACCGTGCTCAAACAAAAGCCCGGCGATCAGCCGGGCCTGGTGTCGTTCGCTCCGTCGGCGGAATAATCACAGCTTGTTGCGCATGATCTTGCCGGTCGGGGTCTTCGGAAGCTCGTCCTTGAAGACGACGATGCGCGGATACTTGTACGGCGCGGTGTGCGCCTTCACGTAGTCCTGCACTTCCTTTTTGAGCTCTTCCGTCGGCTCCTTGCCCTTCACGAGCTTGATCGTCGCCTTCACGACCTGGCCGCGAACCGGATCCGGCGCCGCGCTGACGCCGCACTCGACGACGTAGGGAAGCTCCATGATGACGTTCTCGATCTCAAACGGCCCGATGCGGTAGCCGGACGACTTGATGACGTCGTCGGCGCGGCCGACGTAGTGGTAGTAGCCGTCCTCGTCCTTCCACGCGAGGTCGCCCGTGTGGTACATGCCGAACCGCCACGCGTCAGCCGTCTTCTCCTCGTCCTTGAAATAGCCGATGAAGATGCCGGGATGGGGATTGTCGCGGGGCGTGCGGACCACGATCTCGCCGTGCTCGCCAGGCGGCACGGGATTGCCGTTCTCGTCCACGAGGTCGATGCCGTAGTCGGGGATCGGCTTGCCCATGGAACCGGGCTTCAGGGGATCGCCGAGGAGATTGCCGAGCGCGCACGTGGTCTCGGTCTGTCCGAAGCCCTCGTGGATCTTCAGGCCCGTCGCCTTCTCGAACTGGATGAACACCTCGGGGTTCAGCGCCTCGCCCGCCGTCGTCACGTGATGGACCGAACTGAAGTCGTACTTCGAGATGTCCTCCTTGATGAGCATGCGGTACATCGTCGGCGGCGCGCAGAACGTCGTGATCCTGTACTTCGCGAACATCGGCAGGATGTCCTCGGCGTGGAAGCGCGTGAAGTCATAGGCGAAAAGCCCGCCCTCGCACATCCACTGTCCGTAGATCTTGCCCCAGCTCGCCTTCGCCCAGCCCGTCTCGGAAATCGTGAAATGAAGTCCGTCCCGCTCGACCTGATGCCAGTACTTCGCCGTCACGTAGTGTCCCAGCGCGTAGAGGTAGCTGTGGAGCGCCATCTTCGGATAGCCGGTCGTGCCCGACGTGAAGAACATCAGCATCGGATCCTTCCCGCCCGGCGAATCGGGACGCCGCCCGAACACCCGCGAAAAGCCGACATACTCCTTATCAAAGCTGCGCCAGCCCGCGCGCTCGCCGTTCACAATCATCTTGATGATGCCCGTCGCGCCCAGCTCCTCCATCGCCAGTTCCGCCTGATGCGCCACGTCGCCGTCGGCCGTGCAGACGAGCGCCTTCACGTCCGCCGCCTTGAAGCGGTAGGAGAAGTCATGCTGCAGGAGCTGGCTCACGGCCGGGATCACGACCGCGCCGATCTTGTGAAGCGCAAGGATCGTCGGCCAGAACTGGTAATGGCGCTTCAGCACCAGCATCACCTTGTCACCACGGCCAATGCCTTGCGCAAGGAAGTAGTTGGCGATCTGGTTCGAGGTCTCGGAAATCTCCTTGAACGTGAAACGGCGCTCGGTGAAGTGGTCGGAAATGTGCAGGAGCGCAAGCTTCTCCGGATACTTCTTCGCGATCTCGTCCACGATGTCGTACGCGAAGTTGAACTTCTCCGTGTTCTTGAAGTTGATGTGCTGCAAGCAGCCGCGGTCGTCCTCGATCACGTCGACGTACTTCTGCACCACGAGCGGCGTCTTGTCCGTCTTCAGACGGATCGTCTCCAGCCCGAGGTGCGAGTCGCCGTCTGCTCCCGCCATCACCATCGCGATGAACGTGAGCCCGCGCTCGTCCGCGGCGATCATGCCGTGCGGCGTCGACGACTTGTAGTAGATCGAGTCTCCCTCCTCGAGACGCTCGACGTGGTCGCCTACCCGGATCAGCATCGAACCCTTGAGGACGATGTCGAACTCCTGACCCGCGTGCGTCGTCGTGTGAATCGGCTGGTCCAAAAGCGCCTTGTCGAACTTGTAAGTGACCCAGTAGGGCGTGCCGAGACGGTTCTGGAACATCGCCGCCTGGTTGCGGATCGTCATGAATTCCTCGGCGGCCGTCACCGGACCCTGCCCCGCGCGCGTCACCTCATAACCCGACAGGTGCGCGGAATGCCCTTCCAACAGCTGGTTGATGTCCACGCCGAACGCAATCGCGCACTGGTGAAGAAAATTGAAGGTCGGATCAACTTTCGCCGCCTCGACGCCCTGATACTCCGCTTCGGTAACGCCCGTCTTCTCCGCCATCTGGGCGACGGTGTAGCCGATGATTTCGCGCATTTCGCGAATGCGCGCGGCCATTTCCTGAAGTTTCAGTCCAGAGTCTTTTGCCTGCATATCCAATTCCTTCTTAATTGTAATTGGATATTATACCACAAATTCGGCCGTCAGAACGTGAAGCCGACTTGCCAGCGGACTTCAGCTTCCGCCCGATTATCTTACTTGACCGGCAGAAGCTTCTCCTGCCCGTTCATGTACGGACGAAGCACCTCCGGAATCGTGACCGACCCGTCGGCATTCTGGTGCTGCTCGAGGAGCGCGACCATGAGACGCGGCAACGCCACGCCCGAGCCGTTCAGTGTGTGGACGAGCTTCGTCTTGCCGTCCGCATCCTTGAAGCGGCAGTTGAGGCGGCGCGCCTGATAGTCGGTGAAGCAACTGCAGGAGCTGACCTCGAGCCACTGCTGCTCGCCCGGCGCCCAGAGCTC
>JAEDMC010000236.1 GCA_016303225.1 Kiritimatiellia bacterium | reverse complement strand
CTTGCCCGCGAACGCCTCCGGAGTCGACGAGAGCGAGACGATGCGCGCGCCGTTCAGGAACGTGCAGACGAACGCCGTGATGCCCTTGTCCTGGTCGATGATCTGTTCGTCCTTGCCGTCCAGCCCCTGGGCGACGACATTGCCGAGCTTGCACCACATGCTGATGTAGTCGCGGATCAGCTCCTGCGCGGTCAGCTGGTCGCGGGACGACACCCACTGGATGAAGCCCTTGCCGCGCCGGAGGCACTTCTGGAACATGCGGTAGGACGAGGCGTAGGTGAAGCCGACCCGGCGAGACTTCTCCGCGATCTTCAGCGGCGACTCGTCGTTGATCCACTTCTCCTGATAGGGGAGGAAGTAGGAAGGTGAAGGTGAAGGATCAAGGTGAAGAATGGAATCATTCCTCTGTTCACCTTCACCTTTAACCTTCACCTCTGTCATGTTTACCTTCACCTTAAACATTCACCTGTTTCTTCCGCCCGAGGATCTTGTCGATCTCGTCGGCGACCTTCGCCGGGTCGAGCTTGCCGCCCTTGGCCGCGTCGACCGCGTCCTGCACGGCCTGCAGCCGACGCTCCGCCGCCTCGAACTTCTCGCGGGCGAGCTTCAGCTGGTCTTCCTTCGTCGCCTGGGCGCGTTCGGTGAGGGCGAGCTTCTTGTCCTGCTGCATCATCTCGCGGTAGTGGCGCGCCGCGCCGGAGTAGATGGAGACCGCCTTGTCGTTGCCCTTCATCGACGCGTCGATCGCTAGGTTCGTGAAGGTGTCGGCGGCGAGCGCATAGTCGGCCGGCGTCATCTCCTTCAGGTCCTTCGCGCTCTCGCTCGACGCGGCCACCGAGTAGAGCAGCTCCTCGCGCAGCATCTTCTGCATCGCCGCCTTGAAGCGGAACCACGCCCCGCGAGATGGGCGAGGGACGCCCATCTCGTCAAGACGGGCCATGCACTCGTCGAAGTTCGGTCGGCGCACATTGCCGTCGGCCTGCTCGGCCGGCGTCTGCGTCCAGCGGTAAAGCTCGCGCTGCTGCTCGTCGGTGAGACGGCTTTCCCAGGCGTCGATCCTTCTCAGCTTAATGCCTTCCATTCCGCTTGACCTCTTAACCGCTAAACCGCTTAATCTCTTAACCGCTAAATTACATTTGCTCCAGCGCTCTCATTCCGGCGACGGTGAGCGACCAGCGCATGTTGTGCCAGAGGGGTTCAATCTTCCCCGTGATCCAGCCGCGCCCGGTGAGCATTCCCCAGATGACGCTCTGCTGCTCGGGGTTGAGCTTCTGCCCGTCCGGCGTGCGAAGCGCGTCCAACAGCACCGACTTGAGCTGGCCGTGTTCGCCGCTCAGCTGCACCGCCTTCAGCGCGTCCTTCACAATCATCTGCTCTTCGTTCATGGCTTACCTCTTCTTACCGTTGCAAACCCGGTCATAAAGCGAACGGACCATCTCGCGCGTCTCCATCATCTGCGCGGACAGTCCGTCGAACTTCGCCGTCACCAGCGCCTTGATGCCGGCCATTTCCGCCTCGAGGAGCCGCAGGCGTCCGAAGATGTCGGTGTGGGCGGCGGCGTTGGCCTTCATGTCGGCCTGATAGTGCGACTGCTCGATGTGCATCGGGTCATTCGTGATCTTCGTGCGCAGCTCGTTCGCGATCTGGGCGCGGATCTCCTGCTCGCGCTTCTCGAACGACTTCTCCGCCGCGGACTCGCCGCCCTTGCGTCCGATCCAGATGCCGCCGCCACCGGCGAAGATCGCGGCGAACAGCGCGGCAAGCATCTTGCCGGAGATCAGATCACCGTCTCCGCCCGCCGCCGCCGCGGCAATCGTCACGCCTAAAATGAGTACGCTCATATCTTAAAACGAATATTCCATTGTTAGTTGTTTTCGACAGAGCCGGTGGCGTTGCAGTATTACTTCCCCTTGCGGGTTCTCGTACGCTATGACGTTTCGCGCTCTTGCTGCCTTGCACGTTCCGGGAGGCACCGTATCTGTCGAAAATGTCTTGCCGCGTCCGATGGATCTCTGGAGTTCAAGCTCGCGCGGCGAAAGCTCCAAAACAGTAGCCGCCGCGCGCTCCGCCGCCGCGCGCTCTGCCGCCGCGCGTTCAGCCGCCGCGCGTTCCGCCGCAGCGCGTTCGGAGAGCAGGAAGCCGCCGCCGAACAAATCGGTGCCGCAGTCGAGACGGCGAATGAAGACGGCGTCGTCTTTCTTGAGCGTGTAGGGCGTGTGGTGAACGGCGAGGTAGTTCGCGCCGGCCGCCGTGATGGTTCCGTGGGGGTGTTTGTATTTCTGGACGTGTTTATTCGTCTGCGCACGGTTCGCGTCGTTGATCTCTTCAATCGCGTCATGAAGATCGGGAGCTGCCTCGATCAGCACGTCTCCGGCGAGGTTCGTGACAAAGCTGGTTGCCACATACGCGCCGTTATCGTAGTAAATGGATGAGCCGGTGACGACAAGGCTGCTCCGCTTGTCTTTGATGATCATGACGGCAGAGAGACCGGGGCAGAAAAGGAAGAAGCGGACGCCGTGGTCGTTGAACCATCGGACGATCTTCGAGCAGATTGAAAACGGAGGATTGTCGATGACGACGGATCCCTCGGGGTAGTCGGCCTTCGTGAAGTCCTCGCCAGGCCAGAACGGGCGCACGATCTCCGCGCCCTCCAAGCTGTACTTGCGCACCGCCCAGTCGCGGACGCAGTTGTAGATGTTCTCAGGCGTGAACGTGTCGTCGGACGTGTGCCGCGCCTTGAACTTCGCCACGAAGGCGTCATACTCTGGACTGTTTCCGATCATTCCGTTAATAAGAAAAATGTTTTGCCGCGTCCCCGGGGTTCGAGACCTTCACGGGAGCTACCGCGCGGCGCGGCTTCAGGAGTGAAACAATATGAGTGAATGACTTGCGGTTGTAAGGGCCCGACCCTCTTTCAGATCGGACGCCGCGAAGTATAGCATTTGCTCCGCAAATGTCGAAGCATTCCGCTGGCTATTCGGGCAAAATGCCCACTTAAGGCAGTTCTGACTGCCCTTGCTACACCCCTAAAGGCGGAGTATTTTGGTACTTTTCTGCCGCGGCAGAAAGGTTTAGAAAAGCCCCATCTTTCTCATTGCCCAGTCTTTGAAATTACTGGTTGAAAGAGTGGCTGTCATTGGGAATATTAGACCTGCTTTTGCAAGTAGCAAAAAGTCTGCTTGAAATGGGCTTGAATGGACCATCAAAGGTGTTTTTTGAAGTTCTGTATAAATATCGAACATCCGTTCTGCCCGTGATTTTGTCACGAGAGTTCCAGTCTTCGCTTTGATGAACCTTCTCAGGAGCTCCGGGTTGTTCGGTAATCCGTAGTATTTGATATTCATATTACTCAACGCCCGGTATAATCAGCCCCTGCTTGCGCAGTTTCTCGCCCCACTTCTTATAGGGACAGGTCCGGCAATCCGCCGCGCTCTTCGCCGCCGCGTTCGCCCTGGCATTCGCGCCGATCGCGACAGCCGCACCGTCGCCGGCACGAACCGACAGCGCGGCAGAATCCTTTAAGCCGAGAAGCCAGTCAGCAGAGCAAGCATGAACGCGGCAGATGCGTTCGAGTACGTCGATGCTTGGCGAGTTTTTCCCAGCCTCGTACTTCGCATATTGAATGCGATGCATGTCAATAGCAGACGCAAAAGAGGCTTGCGACTCAGCCCCTCTCAACTCTCTCAATCTTGTTGCAAAACTGCTAACCATTTTTTTTGAAATTATTTTGCTACACCCCGTTGACAACCTCGTAGCACATTTGCTACAATACCCCGCGAAAAGCTACACCTTCAAGCGGTGAAGATTGTAGCATACTGCTGACACGA
>JAEDMC010000035.1 GCA_016303225.1 Kiritimatiellia bacterium | reverse complement strand
CCACAAACGTCGAAACAATCAGATTCTCGCGCTGCTTCAGGAAATTGATCACATCACGCCTCGCGCGGGAGAACTTGACATCCCCGCCCTTTTCGCCTTTCTTGGAGATCTGCGTCGCCCGAAGATAGACGCCCTTGACGGCAAGATAAGGAGCCAGCACCTGATCGACGAAGTTTTGCTCGCTCGCCCCCTCGCCGACGATCATCACATGGACCGCCTTACTCATGCGAGGGGCCTCCGTTGATGACGTTCTTCTGCCACAACTCGCCAAGCGAGTAATCCTCCAACCAGGTCTTGAAATCCTCCGGATTGAGTCGGTTGAACGTAGACGCACCATCCGAACGTCGGGCGACGATCAGATCCTCAACGCCGAAATGGTCTATGAGCTGCGGACACTGCGTGGCGACGATGACCTGCGTATGCCGCGCAGCCGTCTTGACCATGTCCGCCAGCAACGAGATCGCCATCGGATGCAGCCCCAGCTCAGGCTCGTCGATGATGATCGTGGACGGCGGACGGGGCTGGAGAAGCGCCGCGGCGAGGCAGATGAACCGAATCGACCCATCCGAGAAATGATAGGGCTGGAACGGATAGTCGCTGCCCTTCTGCCGCCAGGAGAGCTTCACTTTGTCGGCGGCTCCAACCTTCACGACGTCAAGCTTGAAGTCGTCAAAGAACGGCGTCACCTGCCGGATCGTCTCGACAATGCGCTTGTAGCTTTCACGCTGCTGGTCGTCGCCGTCACGCAGAGCACGCAAGAACGGCGCGATGTTTCCGCCGTCGTTGCGCAACTTCTCGCAGTCCTCGACAATCTCCGAACGCCGCATCGGAGCCGTGGCGCTCGTGTCGTGGAAATGGTAGACGGTCCACCGCGAAATGGCGTCATAGACATAATAGCCGACGCCAGAAGCCCCGGGATAAAACGACGAACGCTCATCCTTTTCGTCCTGCAAACGGCTTTCAAGCAATCCCGAACCATAGCTTCGCCATCCACAGTCCTGATACTGCCGGTCTTCGGAGATGGCGAACTTTTCGTCTGCCGTAGGAGTAAGGGCAAACCGATACGAATTCTGTCCGAAAACAAAGCCGACATCAATTCTCGGCGTTTCCTTCAATCCATTGAACGGAAACGCATCCGCACCACCGGCCTGAACGACAAACTCCTGAAAGCCCTTCAGGGCCATTGCGTGAACCATGCGGAAAATCTGAATGAAATTACTCTTGCCCGCGCCATTGGCACCGACAATGACATTCAGATCGCGAAGGTCGAAATCCACCAGATCCCGGATGGACTTAAACCCTCTAATCGAAATCTTATTGATTTTCCCAGCCATAGCCACTAATTATTTTGTGACATTATACCAAAAATTGAGGCACCGCTTATTGAACCGACAGAGAAAAAGCACGCCCGCATCAGCCAATAACATTTCAAACTTTTTTAGTTAACCAAGTTTGGTGGCCTGGGCAAGAGTTTGACGCGATATCGCCGACTTCCTTCCCGAATCTTCCCGAAGCTTCCGGAATCCGGAAGGTTCGCGGAAGGAACCGGAAGATTCGATTTCTATACTGACGCACACAGAGGAGAAATACACCTATGAAGAAACTACTCATAATCATCGGGTGTCTCGCCGCGTGTGTGGCGATGGCACGGCAACAGAATCTGGCGCAGCTTGCGCCGTCACAATTCGCCGACACGGAGGTGACAACCAACGTGACATGGGCGCTGAACCTTCCCTCTTTGAAGAAATACCGAGTTGAGCTCGGACTCGTCGGAACGCCCTCGAACAATGTCGAGGTCGCGCTCGGACACGATGCGGACGGCGACGGGGCGCTGTCGCTGGACGAGCAAGCGGTTTGGCTCGCGTGGGATTGCGGCGAGTGGACGGCCAGAGGGATTAGGGATCGGGGATTAGGGATTGGGGATGTGCCGCTTATGACAAGCGGACCTGACACCAACGGTGTCGTCTCGGCATCGGTCGATGTCGCCGTCAGCAACCACAAGTCGAAGCCCGCGTGGCTCTACGACCAGAACTGGAATCTCGTAAGGGTGACGCGGCGCGGAATCGACGATGCCCAAGAGCGCGTGAGCCTTTACACGCGGGTCGCAGGAACGCTGATTCTCATCAGGTAAGGAGGCGCAAGATGATCATTAAGCGAATTCTGCAAATCGCCGTTCTGTGCGGCGCGATCCATCTCTTCGTCTATGGCTCGACCAAGCCGTCGCCGCCGCCGACCAACACGCCGCCGATGATGCTCTGTGCGCCACGGCTGATGTGCCGTCCGGAGCCGACGCTGGGCGTGAAAACCAACGAACACTGGCGCTTCGATCCGCCGGAGGGCGCGACGGTCGTCGAGAAGTGGCGACGGAGAGGCGCGGCGAATGAGAGAGTTGAGATGGTTGAGAAGGCTGAGATCGATACCTACGGGCGAGTGTGGACGCTCGGGCGTGAGTTTACGCTGCTCGGGCGGCAGGTCGGGATGGTGCCGGAGGCGCGATGGGCGGACCTGGGATTTGCCTCCCTTGCGTGGTGGACGGTGACCGCCAGCAACTCGACCGTCGTCTGCTGGCAGAATGCCCTTCTGGACCGAGACACAAACACCCCCGTGAGCGTCCAGGCCGAGTTCTTCGCCGACGGACGCTTTGCGTTTCGCTACGATTCGGCGATTGGGGCAGAGGCGTCAAACATCGTGGCGCGGGTTCGGACGGGCGAGGACGAGGACACGGTTGCGCTCACGGAGGGCGTCACTTCGGTCAGCGGGTTTGTGCCGGACATAGAGGTGCTGGCTCAGATCGCCGGCGGGGTATCAAACGAAACCTGCGAGATTGTCTCGGACGAACTTCGCTCGACCATGCTGTGGGACGAGTGGACATTCTGGGCGAACACCGGCACGAACGCGCTTTACTCGCGCACCTTTGAAGTCGACCGACAAGGCGGGTGGAAATCGTACTTCCTTTCGGGACGCGGCGAACCGTGGCGCTGCGGCGGCACGGACACCATCAGCGAATGGTCGCTTGAGGGCTCCGTGATCGAGTGGTCGGACGACACAGGCGCGAACGGGACGGTGACGGCCTCGCCAACGGGCGACAGTCTCTACTTGCCGTTGTCGGCCGAGGCGACGAGCTGCACGATTACACTCAAGGCAAGCGGCACAGGACGGCACGCCTCTCCGCAGCCGGTGTTCTTGCTGGAGTATTCGCCGCGGATCGAGTTTACCGGCGGACAGGAGATTGAAGGCAACGACGGGAACCGCTATTGCGTCTTCACCGACCCGGACGACTTCTCGTTTTCGCTCGACCTGTCGAACCGGCCTTGCCGCACTCCGGCGGACGACGGCGAAGTGGCGAGGGACGGCTTCACCCTTCCGACGGAGCCAGGTGTGTACAGGCTCCCGCTGGGGACGCAGACCGCGCAGGACCAAAGACCACGGCTGATGATGGGGCCGCTGATGGCACCGCCAAATGACGAAGGATCGGGTGGAAACTGGCTTCTCGTCATCCTTGATCCGTGGGTCACCTACGGAACGCCTCACTACGGCTGTTCGCACGACTACCCGTATGACTGGGGCTGGTTCGGGACCTGGTGCGACTGCACGCCCGAGGTCGGCTCCGGCATCGACAGTTGCGCGGCAGTTGATTCGTTCATCGACTGGTACGACGACTACGAGGCCGAGGGCGTCGTCGAAATCGGCGGCGTCGAGGTGTGGCGGGACACGGCGTATCATGTCGTCTGGGCGTGCGACCACGACATCGACGAACCGGAGCGGTACTGTCCCTGCGGCTGCGACGGGGACTGTCCGCATTGCTCGTGCATGAGCGCGGACGGGCCTTCGCAGGGGTCGATCCGCTTCAGGGTCGGACTCGGCGAGAACTCCGGCGGCGAGACGCTGGGCTTCGCGTGGTTCGAGTCGGAGGGACCGGTGCGAATCAGACCGCAGCTCTTCGAAGTCGAGTCGAGACCCGATGCGAATGTCTCGGTGCGTCGATACAGTTCGCGGGTCGAGGTGACGACAGCCGAGACAAGCGGACGGAATCTCGTGATTGCCTCGCTAACCAATGGTGTCACCATCTCCGTCTCCGGCGGTCAGGGACTGACCGCCCTACCGTTGCACACGTGGGAAATCACGAATGTCGGCAATTCATTGGGGATCGTTCGGCTTGTGAGGCGCAATGCGGACGGTGCGATTCGCGAGGACTGGACATACAGCTGCTCGTGGCAGTCTGGCGAATGGGTTTGGGAGGTCGCAGACAATCGCACATTCGATCCACCGCCGCGCGGGGAGTCGGTCGAAGTCATCAATGGCACGAACTTCGTCTTCGGATCGGATGGGAAGCTTCAACAGCTCACCATCGAGACGAACGGCGAAGAGGTCGTCATTCGGACGATCAACTACGATGACGACGGTCGGGTTGTCTTTGTCGATGACGGGACGAACGGTTGCGTCACGATTGCATATGACGCGGCAGGGAACGTCTCGGAAATGACAGGCCCGGAGGGAACGCTTCGCGCGGCGTGGGACGAAAACGGGGTGATGACCAACCTCGACACGTCCGCGTGGAACGGCCCGGCTCCAAACGCGAATCCGCCGCTGATGGCTCCGCGTCCGAGGCTCCTCGGATCGGGCGGCGGGATTACCGTCACAGAAGCGATCCGGCACTATCTCAACGGGAACGGATCGCCGATCACGCTCCCCTTCAGCGTGGTCGATACGAGCTCGGCGACGCCGATCAAGTTCGATTGCGTGAGGAACTTCGTGTCGAGCTGCCACGAGCCGAACGACTATCACGTTGTCGGGACGAATTACTTTCCGGCGATCGGCAAGCCACGGCTCATCGTCGGCGATGTACCGGTGAAGCTGGACGGGACGATCACCTACACGGGACAGTGCAACTGGACCTTCCACGGCACGATGACGGGCGCGGAGGATCCCTACGACTTCAACGCGGGGAACCGAGGGTTGCTCGGCGAGGCGCTGACGGCCCTGGGCCGTGCGCTCCTCGACGGCAGGGGGACGCCTTACGTGTTCCAATTCTCCGGGAGCGTCCCGCTCGACGGCAGCGGACATTGCGGGGACAGGTAGTGACACGAGACAAGCGATGAGAAACGAGCAAAGAGTACTATGCCTCCGCATCGACCAGTTCGGTGCGGAGGCCCAGCGGCAGCTGGTAAAGGCCATCAAAGATGCCAAGAGGCCTCAGAAGCGCGGCAAGCTATGCGGCAATGGAAACGCCGTGCTTCGCAAGGATCGGAACGACGTCATAAGCGAGATTCGACGCCGACGCAGGAAAACCAAGCTCTCGCTCACGCAGATCATTCGCGAGATGCGAACCGACTCGGCCTATTCAGCACGAATGCGAGGCGTGAGCGTCAGCAGCTGGCGAGCGTACTACTACCGGCGGTAGACGCAACATGCAATAAGAACGAGAGGAAAAACAACCAAAAGCACGAAGAAGCCAGATGAACTCCGACCTATCGCTTCCCGAGCGGAATCCTTGCCTGCATCGACGATCCCCGCCCTCACAAGCACCTCCGACATCATCTTGTCCCGCTCGGGTTCGGGCAATGCAGGGAGGACACTCTTGGGGAATTCATTAGTCACGACGCGAGCCAATGACGTCGTCACGCATTTAAGATTCCATGCATTTTTCCTCAACCGCTTTCTGCTGTTGAGAAGTTCGTTAAACCGTTTCGGATCTGTCTTGGCGAGGGGAAAATCGATTTTTATGTTTGCATTCGATTCCGCCTCTTGAACTAACATGCGATAACGACTTAACAAGTTCGCAGCAGCAAACCAGCTGTTTGTCGAAGCACCCAAAAATTGCATGTAAACGCAAAACGACAGTGTAGATGCTTTTGCCTCCATCCAATATATTGTTTCCGTCTCCTTCCAAAAATCTGGATAGTCAACGAGTTCATTACACCAGCCCTCAACCGCAGCAGTTCCACCCTCGTCAAACAGCAAGGGGAGATTTTCATAGGCGACCTTTCTAAAATCCACAATTGAGCCCTTGCCCCACCCTTTCCTCAACAGCGAAAGCGGACTGTTCGTTGTAATGCCGCCAAAGCACGCAAAGACCGAAAGCGCTACAACTATTACGCACTTGTATTTCATCGGCTCGCCCCCCCCATATACACGATGCGTGTCATTAGTTCCTCGCTCGCCAGTCCAGCCAAACTTTGAGACCCGAGCCGTTCCGTCTGCATCAAGCTCAAACCTTTGGTCTGTGCGTGTAAACACGTTTGTCGCAAATGGATCACCCGCAACACGCCAAGCATTGGGGATAGGCCACGTAAAACCTCCTCCCCCATTCCATGGTTTCGCACAACGCCCAAAGTGAACAAAATCATCCGTCGTGTTGTCTTCATTTATGGCCGACCATTGTCCGTACGCCCCTCGCTTCCCATGATCCAAATCGTCGGCATGTTCTGGCTGCGCAAAATAGCCAACTGCATTCGTTGACACCATAGCAATTTCAGTCACTTCAGGGGGCAATGAGTCCGTCATGGACAGCGTCAAGATAAAACTCTTTCGCTTCACCGCTAAAAATATCTGACACGCCCTGAGGATAGGCACCTGCGGCATGCAACTTCATTATCAAATTTGAGATCGCCGGTTCCTGATAACGCCGAACAAGAGAACTTGTAGCGCGATGATCTAATATACTGCATCTCATCTTGTAGAACCGCAGCTCAGAGGAAGTCAACTTATTGGAGAGAACCATGTCGGCGACCGAACTTATGCAAGCAAGATATCTCTCCTCGCCCATAACCACACCAGAAGCCATCACGATCAACCGCTCGGACTGATTTGTTGAAATCTCTGGCATCACGGCCAGAACCTCGTCCCAGCAATTCGTCACCGTTTGAGACAACCGCGTAAAAGCAGGATTCGTCACAACGTTAAGTTCGTCCCACTCATTTAATAACAGAAACGGTCTCAAACGGCTTCTCTCATAGCTATCCATGACATCAGAAAGCGGCTGACGCACACTCATCACAAGGTTGTGTGCGTTCCCAAAAGCAGCACTGCAAATCAATCCCACAGCCAACATCTGTATCGTTTTGATCTTCATTTCAATTCTCCTTGTACGTACGACAAACAAGAGGTTTCCATTTGGCGGCATTGGACGCCCGCGTCACTCCTTGCGCTTGAGCCGATATCGCCATTCCGTCAAAATCCATAATTCCCATATGCCCGTTTGGACCTGCAGAAGGTTGTACTACAACCATACCCGGTTGCGGGAACTCCAATAATTCGAGAATTTCCCAGTTGAGAATTTCAAAAGAGTCATTACCCCATTCATTAGCCAATGGTGGCCAATCTTTATTCCCAAGCCTTCCGTGATGTACAACCGGCACCGGAAGCATGCAATCGACAAGGCGATGAGCAACGAATATGTTACACTTCCAAGAATCGCTCCTGACCGCCGAGAAACCACCGTGCGCGCCAACAGTCGAAGCAAAGCCATAAGACGAATCTCCCAAGTAACTCTTAGCCGAGTTGCGAACACTCTTTTGCCACTCCGAATCACACACTCCGAAAGCCTTCATTTCACCCAGCACCTTCACTCCATGAACATAATCAGAATAATCTTGCCACCTATAGTACCGTTCCTCTTCAGCGCCCCAGCCAAGACCGGCGAGAGCCTGCACCTGATAGATGCCGCCTTCGGACGGGTTGTAGATCGCGCCGGTTCCCCCGTAGTTGCCCGCCGCGTATTCCCAATCGGTATAGGTCCCGTTGCCGCGCAAACGGCGGACCCTGTAAATCACAGAAAGAAGTTCATCCGCCCCTTCCGGAAACAACTCAAGGTCAAGCGCAACAGAAGTGCCAGTGGAAATCACCAGACCGTCATTCGGCGCACCTGGCAGAACGACATCGTTGACCTGCACCACCGTCAGGGACGACTGCGCCGAGAGAGGTTCACCGCCGCCCTCTGGCGTGAATGTCGCACAAAGGGTTACATCGTCCAACACTTCGCTCGTCCTCACGCCTTCGACATCAACGCTGAAGGACTCTTCGCCCGTGACACTTCTCGAACAGCTTCCGATCAAACGGACCCTTGCGGCCCCGTCAATGCAATACAGCAGCAGAGTTCCGTTTGTCGGGATGTCCGGGATGAATGTCACATCGACTTGTCCGATCTTCGCGGAATCCACATTGTTGCTATTCAGGAGCAATGCGTCCGGTGCAGAAAGCTCCAATGTCGTCTGCGGAGTTTCGTGCTCACCATAGGTAAACGAGCATGTTGACTCGAGCGTATGGTTGCCGAAGGTTGCCATGACCGTCACGGACGATGACCGCCAGCGCGGCATTTCGCAGACGTCGATATCCGTCTCCTCGGAATAAGGATCGCTGATATCGACATTCCAGTCATCGGAATACCAGTAGTATTCAACCGACTGCGAATAGGCGTAATCCGTCAGCACCGCCGTGAAAGTCTGCGGCGAATCTCCCGGACCGAGGTGCGACATTGGCGGAGTCGCCTGAAATGTCGGCATCCAGCAGCAATAGCCGGGGCGGTTGAAGCTGGGAACGGTGAAATTCAGACTGCCGCCATCAATCGTCCAGTTCATCCACCAACCCCAGCCCCAATACGAACTCATCTGCGGGGAAAGAATCGGGATGTCGTCAACAACCTCAAAGCTGACATCGGGCGAAAACGGCTCGATGTCAAACTCGTAGTCTTCGCCCTTCTCCAACAAGAACACGTACTCGCCCGGCTCGGCGACCACAATCTCCTCCCAGCCGACAGTCAGAACCGTCCGGCGGAACCCCTCCTGCGGGAAGGTCGCGGTCAGCTTGTAGTAACCGTTCTCCAGCCCCGAGCCGACCATTTCGTCGACATACTCGCGCCACCAGTCCTCTTGTCCAGTATAATCGCCATCATACCAGTACGGATTCCAGTCGCTCCAATTCAAGATTCCGTCGCCGTCCCAGTCGAAGTCGTCGATTCGACGATACACCGTCTCGACCTCGTTCGAGCGCGTGATGAAATCACCAGTCGACCGCAGCTCGATTTGCGCGTTCACCGTACCGCCGGCGCTCTCGCCGGCTGGCGCTGACAATCGCTCCCGTCCCAGCACAAAGTTCTCCCAAGTGACAACCCTCGCCCTATTCGTATCTGCCGCGCTCCACAGCCGCGAGCGATACGGCACCGCAGACATCGGCGCACCAACCGCAACGATCTCGGTGTTCGTGTTGCCAAGCTCAAATCGAATCTTGCCCCAGGTAAACGCCCAAACAGAGTCGTACTCGTTCGTCCCAAATGGGAACGACATTGTTTGATTGTTCGGATTGTTCAGATTGTTCGATTGACTTACATAGCCACCAATCGAACAATCACCCAATCGAACAATCGAACAATCTTCAAATGCCCCGCGCACCCACCAGTTGCTGGCCAGCGCCGCGCCCTCTGGCATCGTGTAGGAGACATTGCAATTCGTCCGCACCTCCCACAGCTGCCAGCCGCGGACAATGTCCTCTGGCGTGACCGTCGGCGGGTTGGAGGTGAAGGTGAAAGGTGAAGGTGAACAAAGGAGGTCAGATTCCTGCTCTGACTGGCCAGCAGAACAAGTTAGCAAATTCCGCTGTTCACCTTCACCTTCGCCCTTCACCTGATCCACATCATTCGTGCCGCCCTCGACAATCTCGACGATGTTCGTACCGCTCGTCTGATCGACTTGATTCGTCTTGGTGCTGCCATAAACGACGAATGCGCCGACGAACAGCAGCAACACCAACTTGGCGAGCGGCGGCAACCGGCGGAAGCGGTCGATCTTCTCCTCAATGCTCGGCCATGCGGCGGACAACTGCGGCCACACCAGAATCCCGCAGAGGAGCGACACCGCCGCAAGACCACCAAACGACAGGAGCCAGAAGAAGGTGCTTCTCATTACCGCACCTCCAGTTTCAAGCCCGGCTTGCGGCCCTTCGCTTCAACCAACTCGCACACCGCCCCGCATCCGCGCCGCGTCACCTTCACCAAGTTCCACGCCGTATCAAGCTGGCGTCGCTTAAGGATGAAGGTGTGCGAGAGATGAGGTCTAGGCAGAAGGTCTAGGTCTACAGCGGTGTTTTCGATTTTATTTTTATCGCGTTCGCGGCAAAACCAAGTGCCGCAGTCATAGCCAAAGACATACGCCGACTCCTCGACCGAGAGATTGCCGTCGACGTTTGCGTCGGTGCCGATGGCGACTTCGACGTTGTTCGTCGGCGTCGCGTCCAGAGCTACCGTAAACTCGATCCGCGCCATTGCTGGGCGCTCAACGACAAAGGCAATGTTCGTCGAAACCTCCGTATCGGCAAACTCGCTCGGCGGCAACGGCCCGACCGTGACGGCAAACGCCGCCATCGGTAGGGACAGAATCATCGCCAGTAGTTTCATTTCCTGTATTATATCAATTTTCATACTCTTTGATTGATGCCCAATGCCGCACATCTTACCAAACAAACCTTACAACTGCCTTACAATTACCTTACAAAATTGTAAGGTTTCCTTTTACGGCGTTAAGAGCCGAATCAACCAAACCGTCGCAAGGAGCGTAACGACACTAAAGAGCGCAAAGCCCAAGGCGACGATGTTGCGAATGAAATACGCACCGAAGTAAACGCCGATCTTCTTCTCGATGGGGGCCTTGAACATCATGTAGCCATACACGCATCTGAACCCCAGATGGACGATCAGGGCATATCCCACCAGCATGACATATCCGCTCCACCACGCGACATGGCTGGACATGTAACAGCTCTGCATAAGGAACGCCGCCCACATCGTCGAATAGTAGCCGTAGAACTTCTTAGCCTGATTCACAATATGCGGAGAGACCGCCGCGAGATAGTCCTTGAGCGCATCCGCAAACTCAGGATTGACGACCGACTCCTCGATGACTTCTATCGGAAACTGAATGTGCATGTTAGCGTCCCATCTTGTCTCTGTTAAAACTTGTCGCTCTTTCGGGCATTGCAATCGGCGCAGAGCATTTGCAGGTTATCCGGCACGGTCTTGCCGCCCTTCGACCACGGCTTGATGTGGTCGCCACGCATCTCCTCGAATGCGAAATGCTTCTTGCAGACCGGGCAGACGCCCTTCTGCCTTTCGTATGCATCGCGCATGTCGTCAGGATCGAAGAAGCGAAGATTAAGGGCGCCGAACTGCGTCCGACCGGACAACAGGAACTCATAGATGCCGCGCTTCTGCTAGACCTCTTTGTCCGCCATCAATTCGGCAACCTGCTGTTCCATCTTCGCGGGCGTATACTTGTTCGTTCCGTATTTCGCATGAAACGCACCCCAGTCGAGTCCCTTCATTTCCTTGCGATATTTCGGGAAGATGGTCGCCGTCCAATTGACGACCTTCTGGAAATGAAGCCACAGTTCCGTCGCATCGGGGTCGTTTTGGTGAATTGCCATGTAACCGCAAATCGCCTCGTCCTTGTGCGATCCGACCAGCCACGCAATCGCCGTTTCGAGGAACTCCTGTCGATTTGCCGCGCCATTCATGTAATCGCCGCCGAGATTGGATGCCGCGCCGCCGACCTTGCTGAAATAGCGCTTGGCGTCAGACGTCCACGGCCCGGAATAGACCGCGTTGCGAAGTTCCTGCGCCGTCAGTTCCTCTCCCGCGATATTGATGGTCCTGAACCATTCCAGTTTCTCGCTATCCGTCCCGGTGCAGACATAGACCATCAGCTTGTAGGCGCAGAACTTCGCCTTCTCGTCGTCCGTCAGGTTGTGAAAGTAGCGGAACATGTAGGCGAACGCGCCGGTGGCGAACTGGCAGATCGAGATTGTCCGCTGCTGCCCGTCGATGATTTCATATGTGCCGTCTGGCCGTGCCGCCCAGTACATCACATTGAGCGGAAAGCCCTTTGTCACCGTGTCGATGACCGCCTCACGCTGACGATCCTTGTAGATGAACTCGCGCTGGTAGGCGGGGCGCACGTCCAGCTTGCCACCGAACGCCACCACGCCGCCGTCACCGCGATCCTCGTACCCGGCGACAAGCTCACCAACCGTCACTTCCTTCAGTTCAATCTTCATTTGTGCCTCCTGCGAATAGCTATGCGGTCGTAAAGCCGTATTAGTTTGCCATCCTTTTCGATGTAAAACGTCGGGCCGCCATCATTTCGCCCTAATCGTTCACGGATGATTGACATGTTCGCAAGGTCAAGGCTCATCCCGACAATCTCGAACTGATCGGGATTGTACTTGTCCATGAAAGTGATCGGCACACCCATCACACCATCGTAGTCACACGGAATGTCAGCCGTCTTGCTCACTTCGATTGCGTCGTAATTGACATACTTCGGATAGACCGCAGGATCGTATTTTCGATAGAGGATCATTTCCTCGTGACGCTCCTTGTGTTCTATGTTCGTGTACCAACGAACTCCTTTAACCCTGATAAACTTCCGCCCTTTTTCGTCGATTCGACAACTCGACGCTTCCAACGGATAATCATCGGGGACGCCAAACTCCCTGTCTCCGCTGTGGATGGAGCACCCCAACCACATCTTATCCTGCTTGATGAGAGGAAATATCTCCTTATACTTCAATGCATTGACATTACCGATGATCAGGAACTTCTTCTCATACTTCACAAGTTGCGCAACATACTCTCTAAACAACGAAAACGGTGGATTTGTCACGACAACATCAGCCCGCTTCAAGAGATTGATGCTTTCCTCTTTACGAAAATCGCCATCTCCGTCAAGGTAATGAATGCCAATCTCCTCGGGATCCGGGATTCGATTGCCATTCTTGTCACCATCATACTCTAGCCAAATGGCCCGATCCGTCGCTTTGGTAGTGAACAAGTCTCGTTCTTGGTTCTTGTAACAAATGCTGATCAACTTCTTCAAACCAAGGAATTCAAAGTTGTACGAAAAGTAGTGAAAGAAATTGCTGACACGAGGATCGTCACAGTTGCAAAGGACCGTTTTGCCGCAAAAATATTCGCGATAGTGCATGGCCTCGCGTTCTATATCGCCAAGCTGCGTATAGAACTCGTCTTTCTTAGCCAACTTCGCCTTTGTCAGCAAAGCCGTTCCTGATTTCGCACACACTTAAAGGGCCTCCCTTCGGTGCTTGCGCGAGGCCGTAGGATTGCCCAAACAAGACACACGAAGGGAGGCCACACCTAGTGTGGACCTCCAACGTGTCGCCTTGTTTGAAAGTTCCTACGTTTCGCGCAAACGACTTGTTGCAGTTTCCCGCAAATGAATTGTCCCTTCCGCTCTCGCGGAATTGGTGCTATTATATCAAAAACCACCGCGTCAGGTTCGCGCGAAGAGGCAACAAGGGAGCGTTCGAAACAATTTGAAAGCAACTGAACCCGATCCGCTGTCGCCGACATTCCGCGGAATGTCGGCGCAAGGTCACAATTCAAACCGTCGAATGCCTGAACTTCAACAGTCGAGCGAATGCATCATCCAATGGGATGGGCGGCAAATGGCCATGCAACATTCGCAAAATTGGAGAAAAGCCAGATTCAAGTTCTGACCAGGGCATAGCCACGACCGCGCACGACGTCAACGGACAATCCACTGGGAAGCTTGCTCCGAAGTCGGCTCATATGCGTACGCAGATTGCCGTCACTCGGCACGCAGCCCAATCCGCGAATCGCAGAGAATATCTCGATTACGGAAAAATGGCGTCCAATCTCCGATGCCAAAAGACGGTAGATGTCGGCCTCGGTCTTCGTCAGGTTCTCGGGTGCGGCATTTCCCGCAAGCCGCGCACCGCGTTCAATCGCATTCTTGATCCGGGCCAGCAGGACCGAATCGACAGCACCCTTCGAGACAAAGTCATCCGCCCCGACCTCCAGACCTTTCACCTGATCTTCGTCCGCGTCCTTCGCGGTCAGGAAGACAATCGGGAGGTCGCGATCATTCCGGCGGATCGCCGCGCACGCTGAGAAACCGTCGAGAACCGGCATCATCACGTCAAGGAGAACAAGGTTCGGTCGCTTCGCTCGAACGGCAGTCAGCGCACCCGCGCCATCCCGCGCAGTGCGCACCTCGTAGCCGCTCGCCTCCAACAAGGCCCGCAGGCCCTTGCGAATCGCCAGCTCGTCATCCACAACCAGAATCTCCCTACCGCATATTATACCAGTTTTCACTTCCGCCCCCGTCGCCGACATTCCGCGGAATGTCGGCGACAGAACAAATGGGGCCAACTGCGCTACGACATTCCGCGGAATGTCGTCAGGAGAGTTCGACGATGCGGCGGGCGATTGGATCCGCTGGAGTGATGTAGTGGTAAACGCCGTCAAGATCATCCGAATCACAGTCAAGCACGCCTCCGTCCTCTGCCGCCTTCAGGTCCCTGCGGATATCGCAGACGCGCATCTGAAAGCGTTCGGACAATGCCTCGACATTGCCGTCGCCACCTGCGGCAAGGTAGCGGACGACGCGGGAACGGAACGATCCCATCATCACACGGAAGATCGGGGTAAAGGACAGGTCGCCGTCTTCGTCCCTCAAACGCCGCATGATCATCGCGGCAATCTCCCGTACTTCGCATGTCGCCCGCGAGAAATCAGGATAGTAGTTGACAAGGCGTCCGCTTCGCTCGCGGCGAACAAGTCCCAAATCAGCCAACTGGCGCAGGTAGTCGCTTGTCGCGGAAAGAAAGAGTTGCGATCCGTCCTGCGCATTGCCGACATTCAGGCATGACTCGTGCAAGTCGTGCGAGTCACGGTAGAGCCGAACGAGAAAATCCATGCGCTTAGGGTTGTTGAGTTTCTTGCACATGTCGCACAGCCCGCCATGACTGCCATGTTCGCCACGACATTCCGCGGAATGTCGTGCGATGACCACCGCGTCGGTTTCCGGTTCGCAATGCGGATGCACTCGTCCCTCCGGATGCCAGTCGTGATCGACAAGCGGTTCTCCGGGCATCTTGCCGTAGACGTACTTCTTAGGGAGACCACCACGAACCGGCAGCCAAACCGACTTCGTGTTCTGCTCCTCTATGATTTGCTCGACGCTCTTGCGCGGCAAGATATCGCTCGCAAGGTTCTTGAACATGTCTCCTAATGCACCAAACATTGCCACCTCCTCGTGTCATGACAAAATCATTGAACATTCGTCTCGATGCTGGCCTGATTGCAGCGCAATTCTATCCACGGCCATGTCTCTTATGATATTCGCCTCTCCATGAGCATATTATCTCATAAGCCACACGGCCTATGGTTACGCGAACGTTACGGAATCAAAGAAAAACATATCCTCCAGGCAAGCGCCGACATTCCGCGGAATGTCGGCGCGGACGAGTTAAAGCCGGCGCGAGCAAGGACTAGACAAGACGGGTTGTAACTTGTAACTGCTGTCAAGCGAGTTACAAATAAAAAATCGGCGGCGAAACGCCTGTAATCATTGGGCGAGTTGCAGATAACCTGCAACTCGCTTTTCTTGTTTTCATTTGTTGCAGCGATACTACTCGCGTCTGCAAGGCGAGGGTTCGCTGAAGCGGCGAGGACGCACCCCAACTAGGGTTCCCCTTCGGGGCTCGGCTTGCGCCGAGGGGGATACGCTTCCCCTTTGCTGAGCGGCATCAAGGGAAAACAACCATGATGAGATACGAAACGCAAAGCGTGGCAGTTGATGTCACGGATGCGATGATGAAGATGCTGAAGCAGCCGGTGCTGAACACCTTCCTCATCGCGTTCAACCAGCACGAATCACCGGCTGAGAACCGAAACGAGGCGAACCCCTTCTTCGGGCTCTTCGCGCTGATGGACCGGATGGGCCAGGACGCGCGGCGACTTGAGGCGCTGATGCCGAAGCGCAAGGCGGAGGAACCGCCCGAGGGCTCGGTCAAGGTCGCGGCAACCGATCCCGACCTCGAAGACTTCATCGCCGAGACGACGACCGACATGGAGGCCGTGTTGCGCCCCGACATGGCATTCGTCTTCGAGACCGCGCCGGTCATGGACTTCTTCAAGGCCGTGCGGGAGACCAACCGTCGGCTGCGCCTTGCCGAGGCGAGGAAGGCCTGGCTGGAGGAGGAACGCCGTCAGGCGAGACTCGCAAAACTGCAGGCGCGGATCATCCGGTGAAAGTTATCAACATGCCTAAAGAGAAAAAGAGCGAAATGAGAGAAAGTCCCCCTCCACCCCCTAAAGAGAGCAAAGGGAGAAACAAGAGAACGTCAGACGGAGACGGTGTATCTTGTGATACGTTTCTCAGACCACGCGCATGCGCGTGCAGGCGCGCGCGTGCGAAGCGGAAGCGCGAGGCCTCGGCCAAGTTTCTCGCGTGGCTCGAACGGCTCGACGCGGAAGGAAGACCCGACCCGGTGCGGCAGATCGTCGACGAAGCCGTGACCGTCACCGGCGGCACGGAGGACGACCGCTGGCTCTGGATAAAGATCGCCAACCGGGGTCTCAACACGTTCTACCTGACGCTGCAGGAGTTCGAGGCCGACCTCGAGAAGTGCACGCGGCGTAACAAACCGCTCCGCAATCCGCGCGCCGCGTTTCAGAAGCGGCTTAACACCGTGCTGCCAAAGGTTTAGGTGAAGGTCAAAGGTGAAGGTGAACAAAGGAAATCTCAAATCTGAAAGGAAAACGACAATGAAAACGAAATATGACTTCAGCTTCTTCAAGAAGGTTCCGTGGCGGATGGCGCATCCTGATGCGCCCAAAGCCTACGACGGCTACTACACGATCGTGCCGCGCAAGCACCGGTTCGTGATGAACGAGCGGATGCAGCGCATTCAGGACGCCTGCGAGCGGCGCGTCCACGCGCTCGTTCGGGAGGACTCGTTGCGGAGGAAGCGGCAAGGGAAGTCGGCGAGGCATCCGCAGATGTACCGCAACATCCTCGTCCGCACCATGACGCGCACCTATCTTGCCGACCGGACGGATGCGCGGCGGCTCGTCAGCGAAGAGCGGAAGGTCGAGAAGATCCGTCTCCTGAAGGCCGACTACGACGCCTTTCCGCTGGACTTCGCCCTCTCGCTCCACCGGGCGGGCGGGGACGGGCTCTCTCTGCCACGGGCGGAGGACGGCGAATGAGCCGGCGACGCCGAAAGCGCCGCGGGGTGAAAAGCGCCGCGGGCTACCTGCGCATCGCGGAGCGAAACCGCCGCGTCAACGAGGCCAAGCACGACCAGACGCGCCAGCGGCGCTTCGAGCGGAACTTCCTCTCGCGGGATCTGCCCGACTCGAAGGCCGCCCGCGCCGATGCCTCGGACGGCGGGCGGCTGACCGCGCGGCTGGTCGAGGAAATCGACGCGCCGACCCGGCGGGAGCGGCAGATTGCCGCGGTCAACTTGGCGGCGGCGAAGCTGCCCCGGAGGTCGGGATGGCTTCGCAAGCTCCTCTGGGCGATCTTCCGAAACGGCAGGAACCGCGAGCTGACGATGCGCGAATTGCACCTGCCGAAATGGCAATATTGGAGGGGGGTTAAATATTTTCTGGATCTCTACGCCGACAAATGAAATCAAGGGTCTGCGGCGCTTTTGCCGCAGGCCAGTTTGCGACTAAAAAGAGCCAAAAGTTGTCTTGGTATATAGAGGGGCGTGATTGCGGCGAGGTGCCGCAGCGACAGCCCCTGACGGGGCAGGTGAAGGTTGAAGGTGAAGGTGAACAATGGAAGTCAAAGTCTTGCGCGCTTTGCGCTTACGAAAAACAGGACTATCCGCCGTTCACCTTCACCTCTCACCTTCACCTGTTCCTCTTGCGAAAGGAAAACTCAAATGGCGACGAAGACGACGAACATCGAGGTCAAGGTCGACGAGACGCTGGCTGGCAAGATCGCGGGCAAGGCGGTGCGCCGGTGGCGTGCGACGGAATTCTCCGACGGCAAGCGGAGGGTTTACGTCACCTTCGAGGAAGTGAAGACCGTCGGGGCGTGAGTTTCGGCGGCTTCCCCGATGGGATAGCCGATCTCCCTCGGTGGGGGTAGGCGTCTCCCCCGGTGGGGGGCGCGGGTTTCCCCAGTGGGGGTAAACGATTTCCCCGGTGGAATTTCGGGGGCATGCGTGGCAGTCCGCTTTTGACTGTCAATCAAAGGAAAGGAAACAACCAAGATGAACGTCAAGTTCGTCACGGCCAGGGGGTCGAACCGTCTCACCTCCAAGTCGTATTACATCGGAATCCCGAAGCACGAGAGGACGATGAGCAAGAAGGAGACGTATGCGCTATGCGCCGACCGCACGGGCTACAAGCCGACTGCGGTCAGGGCCGTGTTCCTGGCGCTCCGCGAGTACCTGAGGGAAAACGCCGCGCGCGGCAACATCACGTATGTGGACGGCATCTCGTCGGTCCGCAACTACGTGCGCGGCGCGTTCGAGGGTCTGGGCGGCCCGTGGGTCAAGGGCAAGAACTACCTGATGGTGGAGTCGGTCGAGATGGATCCGTTCAAGACCCTTCTCGCGGGAGTCGTTCCGCAGAACGACGTCGGCGGGGCGAAGCCGGTCATCAACACCGTCTTCGACGAGACGACGCGCGAATACGGCGAGATCACCGGCACGGACGTCTTCTCCATCGCCGGCGCGGACCTTGCGCCCGACTCTGAGAAGGAAGACGAGTACGTCTGCCTCACGGACGGCGACGGCGTCGAGCACAAGGCGGAGATCACCTACTCCGACCTGCAGAACGTCAAGGCGAAGTTCGACGTGGCGCTTCCGGCGGGCGAGTACACGCTCTGCGTCTACACCCGCAGCGGCATGGGCGACGAGTTCGGCGTCAAGAAGGCGACGCGCAAGGTCACGGTGAAGTAAGGAGGCTGATTATGGCAAAGCATGAAGTCGTGATTCACGAGAACAAGGGGGCTATGAAGGAGGTTGCGCCCTACACCGGCAGCTACATCTCCAAGGAGACGATCAAGCTCGCCGCGTTCATTCCGGAGATTGCCAAGAAGTGCGGTCTCCCGGCGATTCAGGTGCAGGCGATCCTGACTGGCGCGTTCGACATCATCGGCGAGCTGGAGCAGGAGTCGCTGGTGAGGATCCACACGGACGTCGGCACGATCTGCGGCGTCATCACGGGGTCGTTCCCGACGGCGGACGCCGCGTTCGACACCGAGCGCAACGCGCTGGAGCTCGCCCTGCGGCTCGACGAGGCGATTCACCTCGCGCTCGCGGACGTCGTTCCGGCGATTGTGACGGACGAGTCGCTGACGAAGCTCAGGGTCGACAACGTGATGGACTTGACGACGCCGAAGCCGTACAACCTGATCCACGGGCAGAATCGGTTCCGCGTCGCGGGGTTCAACATGGTGCTGGACGACGAGGGGGCGGTGGCGTTCGTTCAGAACGCGCTGGGCGCGACCTTCGACCTCGTCATCGACGAAGTCGTCTCGAAGCAGCTCTTCGTCGCGCACACGGCGCAGCTTCTCGAACCGGGCGACTACAAGCTCGTCGTGAAGTCCCGCGCGGGCGACGCGGAGGGTCCGCTGCAGAGCGACTTCCGCAAGGTGAAGTACCTGAAGGTCGAGCCGGAGCCGGAACCGGAGCCGATTGCGGAGTCCGAGGACGGCATCACGAAGGTGATGACGTTCGTCGACGCCGAGACCG
>JAEDMC010000235.1 GCA_016303225.1 Kiritimatiellia bacterium | reverse complement strand
CGCAAAAACGGCGACAAGATCGACATGAAGCGCATCGCCGAATCGCTCGGCTGCGAGGTGGTCGGCATCAGCGCCCAGCACAACGAGGGCGGCGTCGAGGCGGCGGAGCTTGCCGCGAAGCTCGCGCGGGAGGGCAGAAAGGGCGAAGTCCCCCACGTCTTCACCGGTCCCGTCGAGCATGCACTCGCCCACATCGAGGAGACGATCCAGGGCAAGGTCGACGTACGCGCCATCCGCTGGTTCGCCGTCAAGGTGTTCGAGCGCGACGCCGAGATCGTCGAGATGCTCGGGCTCGACGAGGAGACGCGCGCGCACCTCGACGCGCACGTCCGCGACTGCGAGAAGGAGCTTGACGACGACGCCGAGTCGATCATCACGAACCAGCGCTACGACTTCATCAAGACGCTGGTCGGCAAGGCCGTGGCGAAGAAGCGCGGCGCGAAGGCGCTGACATTGTCGGACAGGATCGACAAGGTCGTCACGAACAAGATCCTCGCGCTGCCGATCTTCGTCGTCTCGCTCTGCGTGATGTGGTTTCTCGCCGTCTCGGACTGCGGCCCCGGCACGAAGCTCACCGACTGGGCGAACGACGGGTTCCTCGGCGACGGCTGGCACCTGCCGTTCACGACGCACGAGGTCGACGGCAAGGACTACGACACGGCGTGCGAAGACTTCGCGAAGGCGGAGGCGACGGTCGCAGCGTGGGAGGCCGGCGAGAAGGAGGCGTCCATCGAGGACGAGGAGACCGGCGAGACGGCGGAGAAATGGACAATCGACGAGGCGGCCTACCATGCTGCCAAGAAGGCCGAGGAGCCGAACCCCTCCGACTACGGCGTGTGGGTGCCGGGCATCGGCGCGCTCATTTCCGGGGCGCTGGAGAAGGTTGGGGCGTCCGACATGGTCGCCTCGCTCGTCAACGACGGCGCGTGGGGCGGCGTCGCGACGGTGCTCGGGTTCGTCCCGGTGATCACGATCGTGTTCCTGTTTCTCGCGTTCCTGGAGGACTGCGGATACATGGCGCGCGTCGCGTTCATCATGGACCGCCTCTTCCGCAAGTTTGGCCTTTCGGGCAAGTCGTTCATCCCGATGATCGTCGGCAAGGGATGCGGCGTGCCGGCCGTCATGGCGGCGCGGACGATCGAGAATGAGCGTGACCGCCGCATGACGATCATCCTCGCGACGTTCGTCCCGTGCGGCGCGAAGACAGTGATCATCGCGATGTTCACGGCGATCTTCTTCCGCGAGATGTGGTACGTCGCGCCGCTCATGGACGTCATCGGCATCGCGATCATCGTCCTCGGCGGCATCGCGCTCAAGAAGTCCAGGGCGTTCGCGGGCGAGGCGGCCCCGTTCGTGATGGAGCTTCCGGCCTACCACCTGCCGACCGTGCGCGGCATCCTCATCCACACGTGGCAGCGCGTGAAGGGCTACATGCTCAAGGCTGGCGTGATCATCTTCCCGGCGTGCGTCTTCCTCTGGTTCATCATGCATTTCGACTGGTCGCTGAACCTGCTGGCGGACGAGGAGATCGAGCGCTCGATCCTGCATGACCTCGGCACCTGGATCGCGTGGATCTTCGCGCCGCTCGGCTTCGGCACGTGGCAGGGCGCGGCGGCGACGGTCTCGGCCGAGATCGCCAAGGAGCAGGCGACGGCGACGCTGGGCCTCGTGTCCTCCGGCTTCGACGGCGCGACGACGGCCTCGAACATTGCGGCCCTCTTCGGCTCGATGAGCGACTTCCCGAGGCTTGCGGCGTTCTCCTTCATGGTGTTCAACCTGTTCGTCCCGCCGTGCATGGTGGCGATCGCGACGACCTTCCGCGAGATGGGCTCGCAGCAGTGGGGCTGGTTCGCGATGGTCTTTCAGCTCGCGGTCGGGTACGTGATCGCCCTCTCCTCCTACCAGCTCGGCATGCTGGCCTGCGGCGGCGGCTTCGGCCTCTGGACGGCCGTGACGCTAGCGGTCGACGCGTTCGTCCTCTGGGCGATCTTCCGCCCGGCCCCGAAGGAGGCGCTGGCATGAACGCCGGTTCCGCCGCCGTCCTCGCGCTTGTCCTCGCCCTTTCCGCGCTCGCCATTTGGCGGGCGTGGACGAAGGGAGCCCCGTGCGCGTGTGGCGGCTGCCAGAAGCCCTGCGGCGGCTGTTGCCGTTGCGGCGGACAGCCGGCAAGGGCAGGGGACAATTCCTGACAGATAGACGATTTTGGCAACGCCAAAAATGCAAACACAAAGTTAGACCTAACTAACAAAATAAGATAAAACGAACAATGAACTCAAAGCACATACTGATGACGATCGCCTGTGCAGCCGCGCTCTGCGGCAGCGTTCGGGCGGAAGCGGAAGCAAGGGAAACCGAAGGGCAGGGCCTGAACTGGGCCATGGGCAAAGGTGTGACGTTTGGCGAGACATCGGTCGTCTCGGCGGAAGTCGGCCTCGCGTTCGACTCCAAGTTCATGAGCTACGGTCTCGTGGACAACAACGACCCGATCCTCACCCCGTCGGCGGCGCTCACCTTCTTTGACTGGGTGACGCTCGGCGTCGAGGCGATCTTCGACACGTCGAGCTACGGCAAGAGGGCCGGCTACCGCGACCACGCCTTCCGATATCAGGAACTCGACCCCGGCGTGGCGATCGGCCATGCGTTCGGCCCGGATGACGCCGCGTGGCTGCCGACCACAGTCGCGTTCGAGCTCGGCTACATGTACGAGTTCCATCCGAAAGTGGTCGATGACGACACGCAGTTCCTCACCTTCTCGGTCGGCCTGCCGGATCTCTGGTTCGAGCCGACGTTCTCCTATGAGCGCGACATCGACCGCGACGACGGCACGTACCTGAACCTCGAGGTCGGCCACACGTTCTCGGTCGTCGAGGGGAAGGAGGAGGGCGATGACGACATCCTCGCGTTCCGCGTCTCCCTCGCGCAGGGCTGGGGCGACAAGCGCCGCGTCGTCGCCTACCTGCCGGATGTCGGAAATGACGAGGCGGAGGGCCTTGGCCGTGCGAGCATGATGGACACCTGCGTCAAGGGCGAGCTCACGTGGAACATCACGGATGGCGTCTCGCTCGGCGCGTACGCCGCCTACTACGACTACCTCTTCGATTCGCATGCGCGCAATTCCGCGAAAGCCTACGAAGCCACCGGCTCCCATACGGACAGCTTCAGCTTTGTCATGGGCGTGTCGCTCGCCGTCGCATTCTGATTTCGCGGCTGCGCGCACACGCGCTCGCAAGAATAAATCCTGTTGGTGGTTACAGCGGGTCCCCGGTCCGGCCGTTCCGGACCGGGGCTTTTCGCCAACAGGGAACCGCGATATCGAACCGTACGTGCAGATTTCCCGCATACGGCTCTCCGTGTGGAACCCGTGACGTGTCACTTCCCCCGTCCGCTCCATACGTCCTCTGTCGTTCGCAGACGCACGATATTGGCTTCATCCAATCGGAGAGACTGGCCATCGGATCGCGACCTTCACGAGGCTTTGACACACGGTTCACTTGCGTTGGAACTCATGTCTTCGTCAGATAAGACTCCCGCACGTCAGTCGCCTTCCGCACGGCTTATCTTCCTACTCACATTTCGACATCTACATGAGATTAGCTCCTTTCAGCTAACAAGTTCTGCCAAGCTTGTCTTGGCGTACCCGTTTTTAGGTTAAAATTCCACTGTACACCTACACCTACACCTAACACACCTACACCTAACTCACGCAAAGGCGAGGAGACGGAGCCAGCTCCGTCACGCAACCGAGCTTGCCCCTCCAAAAATCGAAGCTGGCTCCGATTTAATCGAGGCTTCGGGCATAAGTGTGGGTCTGAGAGCGCCTGATTCCGGCGTAAAGCGTT
>JAEDMC010000234.1 GCA_016303225.1 Kiritimatiellia bacterium | reverse complement strand
AAGGCGACAACCTTGCCGCGCTCAAGTTGCTGGAAAAGACCCATCGCGGCAAGATCGACCTCATCTACATCGATCCGCCGTACAACACCGGCAACAAGGATTTCGTCTATAACGACAAGTATGTCGATGCGACCGATACCTTCCGCCATAGCAAGTGGCTGTCGTTCATGCAGAAGCGGCTGGAGATTGCGCGAACCTTGTTGTCTCGGCGCGGTGTGCTTTTCATTTCTCTTAATGACGTTGAGCAACCCAACTGTAGACTGTTGTGTGATTCGATATTTGGCGAAAGTAATTTGTGCGGGCAACTTATTTGGCACAAGAAATCGGGAGGCGGCCAGACGGATGATTACTTCGTGACAGAACACGAATATGTGCTTGTGTACAGAAAGACAGATGATTTTGTTTGGTATGACGAAATGATTGAGGTCGGAACGTCATTTAATCACGAAGATGAACGGGGAACATACAAGGCTGTAAAATTGGAAAAATGGGGTAGCTCTGCTCATAAAGAGGATCGGTTGACAATGTGGTTTCCTCTTAAAACGCCGGACAGGAAGAAGATGTTTCCTGTCGCTCCGGATGGGCTTCCCGGACGGTGGCGAGTGGGCAAGAAAAGGATGGAGAAGCTTGAAGCTGCGGATTTGATCGAATGGAAAAAAGACGGTGACAGGTGGATTCCGTATGAGAAAATATATGGGGAAGGGACTTCGTTCAAGAAACTGAAACAGCGTAGCATTCTTTACGAAATTGAAGAGACAGGGGATGCGTCCAAGCTGTTGACAGAAATCTTTGGAAAGAAAGATGTGTTCTCGAATCCTAAACCTATTGAATTGCTTGAGGTCATTGTCGAGCATTGTAAGTGCGATACGGTGTTGGATTTCTTTGCAGGATCTGGAACAACTGGTCACGCTGTTATGAAGCTCAACAAGGGTGACGGAAAGAAGCGTAAGTTCATCCTTGTCACGAACAACGAGAACGGGATTTGCGAGAAGGTGACGTATGAGCGGCTGAAGCGGGTGATTGCGAAGGAAGGGTATGCGGCGCGGCTCAAGTATTACAAGATCGACTATGTGCCGATTGACGAGAAGGTGTACTACGAGTATGCGAACGAGCTGCTGAAGCATACGCAGGAGCTGGTGGAATTGGAGAACGCGGTTGACTTCTCGAAGGACAAGACTGTCGCCATCGTGCTGACGGACAAGGAGGCGGCGCAGTTTGCCGCAGACGAGAAACGAATGGCGAAGTGCAAGGCGGTCTATGTGGGGCATGACGTGCTGATGCGTTCCGAGGACAAGAAGGCGATTAAGAGGCGCGGAATCGAAATCAAGATCATTCCGCAGTATTATTATCCCGAATTGGAGGGTTGAGCGATGGAGATGAAGACTTTTCAGCTGAATGCGATTGCAGGACTCAATGCGGCGATGGCGATGCCGGGCAAGCGGGACATCATCCTGAAGAGTCCGACCGGCAGCGGCAAGACGATTGTCCTCACGCACTTCATGGCGGAGTACATGAAGGACCACGCGGGCGTCGCGTTCGTGTGGCTCACGCCTGGCAAGGGCGAACTGGAGGAGCAGAGCAAGAAGAAGATGGACGACTACTGCCACAATGCGTCCACCAAGAATCTCGCCGATGTGATGACGGGCGGATTTGCCGCGGGCGACGCCGTCTTCATCAACTGGGAGAAGTTGACGAAGAAGGGCAGCAATGCCCTCAAGGATAGCGAGCGGACGAACTTTCTTGAATGGACGGAGAAGGCGCTGGCGTCAGGTGTGACGTTCAAGGTCGTCGTCGACGAAAGCCATCAGAACTTTACCGAAAAGGCCGATGCCATCGTCGAGCTCTTCAAGACGGACAAGATCGTCCGCGCCTCGGCGACGCCGCTCAAGGACCCCAATGCAATTCTGGTCGAGGTGAAGGAAGAGGACGTCATCGCCGAAGGACTCATCAAGAAGATGATCCACATCAATCCCGATTTCCCGGCCAAGGTGACGCTCGCGAAAGGCGAGACGCATACAGACTACCTGCTCGCGCAGGCCTGGGAGAAGCGCGAAGAGCTGCGTAACGCGTTCGTCGCCAAGGGTAGGACGGTCAATCCGCTCGTCATCGTGCAGTTGCCGAACAACTCGGATGCACTTCTGGCGGATGTTGAGCGGTGGTTTGCCGCGCGACAGGTGGACTGTGAAGGGGGAACGCTGGCGGTGTGGCTGTCGAACCGACACGACAACCTCGAGGGAATCGTCGCGAACGACGGCAGACAGATCGCGGTTGTCATCAAGCAGGCGATTGCAACGGGGTGGGACTGCCCTCGGGCGCATATCCTCGTCAAGCTGCGGGAGAACATGGACGAGACGTTCGAGATCCAGACGATCGGGCGCATTCGCCGGATGCCCGAAGCATGCCACTATGGCGACGACGTACTCGACAGCTGCTATCTCTACACCTTTGACGAAAAGTTCACGAAAGGCGTGCGCGAGACATTGGGCAACAGGGCGCTTGATTCCAGGAAGCTGTTCATCAGGGAAAGTGCCAAGAAGTTCAAGCTGACGACGGAACAGCGGACGATGGTGTCGGAGACGCGCGACCCGTTTGTGGCGCTCGGGTCGATTCGCGCCTATCTAAACAAGACTTACAAGGTCAGCTTGGACCAGGCGAAGAATCGGGCGAATCTGGAGGCGAACGGTTATGTCTTCAAGGAGGACATCTGGAAGCATACGCAGAGCGGAGACGCGGCGGTTCTTTCGGAGATGCTCAGGAACGACATGAACGAGGTCAGCTACAGCGTGGCGATTGACACGCACAGGCATGGGCGGGCGTTCCATCATGAAGTCGGCGAGATCGGAGCGTCGTGCGGGTTGCCGTATGAAGACACGCGCTCGATTGTCTTTCGCCTGTTTGCTGCCGGTTCGGAAGACAAGACAAAGGTGCTGGGGATGTCACCGAAGGCGCTCTATGCGTTTGTCATCAACAACGTGGATCGTTTGAAGGACGATTTCCGTGCGGCAATGGCGGCGGAACTGGATTTGCGCACATCGGAGGACAAGATTTCAGAAAAAGACTTCCACTTCCCGCACGAATGGGTGTGTACATTCGATGCCAAGGCGAAGGTGCAGGGCGAGTGTGAGAAGAACGTCTACAAGGGCTATTCCGTTTCTGCGCGTCCGAGATCGACGGGCGAAATCAAGTTCGAGAAGTGGTGTGAGCAGACGAAGAGGGTAGAATGGTTCTACCGCAATGGAGACAAGGGCGACGAGTATTTCTCCATCGTCTACAAGGACAATGCGGGGCGGCAGAAACTCTTTTATCCCGATTACATCCTGTCCGTAGGTGGCGTGACATGGATTGTCGAGGTAAAGGGCGGCTTCAATGCGTCCGAAAAGAGCGAGAATATCGACATCTTCGCGCCGAAGAAGTCGATGGCACTCAAGGCCTATAGTGCCAAGCATCGCCTGCGCGGCGGTTTCGTGTGCTACGCTGAAAGCGAAGACGAACTATTCCTGTCCGAAGATGGGTTTTCAGAGGATATTCACGATCCTTGCTGGAAGTTGCTGAACGACGTTGTTGAAAAAGATGCTCTTCGGGCATAAGTGTGGGTCACTTCAGGCCGCCTGAGTTGGGATAGAGCCTTTGTTTGTTGGCTCTTGATCGGAAGCTTGTAGCCCTTGCGGCTGCAGACGCTCCAGATGCGGTTCGAGATCCGCGTCACCTCCTTCGACGTGTCGTTGTGAAATCGTTGCGGATCGCCCGGAGTGCGATCCCTACCAAACTGTGTCTTGTCATAATATTTCATCGCCGCATCTATAGAAAAAGCGGGGAGAAGCCGCATATGCCTTTCAGACAATGGGAAGATCCTGAA
>JAEDMC010000233.1 GCA_016303225.1 Kiritimatiellia bacterium | reverse complement strand
CGCCCAGATGCCCAAATGCTGTAGTCGGGCGCTCAATGCCGCGAAGCGGTGTTGATTGACCGACTACTGACAGAATTTGATATAATAATGTCCAAAGGAGAGTAAACTGATGAGCATATTCAAGGCCTATGACATCCGGGGCATTTACGGACAGGATCTGAACGAGGACATCTTCTACCGCATCGCGCGCGCGTATGCGCAGTTCTGCGGCTTTACCGGCAAGGGAAAGGTCGTTGTCGCGCGTGACTGCCGCACCTCGTCCGACTCGATGTTTGCGGCATTCGCGAAGGGCCTTGTCGATGAGGGCGTGGATGTCCTCGACATCGGCATGGCGTCAACGCCGATGAGCTATTTCGCGAATGCGACTTTGAAAGCGGACGGTTCGGTGATGATTACCGCCTCGCACAACACGAAGGAATGGAACGGCTGCAAGCTCTGCAAGGCGAACGCCGTGCCAATCTCCGGTGCGACGGGCATCAAGGACATCGAGAAGATCTTCGAGGGCATCAGCCTGAACGAGCCGCCTGCCGGCGTCGGCGAGGTGACGAAGGTTGACATCTCCGCGCAGTACGCCGAGCACGTGAAGACCTTTGCGCATCTGAAGCGTCCG
This sequence comes from Kiritimatiellia bacterium, assembly GCA_016303225.1. GTDB lineage: Bacteria > Verrucomicrobiota > Kiritimatiellia > RFP12 > UBA1067 > UBA1067. The sequence goes on along the minus strand of JAEDMC010000233.1, from coordinate 3,250 downwards.
CTCCACCTGGCGCTCGACTTCGCGAATGGCATGGGCATCGCCGAGGCCGCGGCGTTCAAGGACTCGATGATCACCTACGACGCCCTCTATGGCGAGTACGACGGCAACTTCCCGAACCATGACGCGAATCCGCTCAAGACGGAGACGCTTGCGGACCTGCAGGCGTTCATCCGCGCGAATCCCGGCAAGTACGCCTTCGGCGTCGCGTATGACGGCGATGCGGACCGTGCGGGCTTTGTGGACGAGAAGGGCGACGTCATTCCGATGGACTTCACGACCGCCCTCATCTCGCAGGACATGCTCGCGTCCAATCCCGGTGCGGCGTGCTTCTACGACCTCCGTTCGACGAAGGTCTGCGAGGAGGTCATCGCGGCGGCTGGCGGCAAGCCCATGATGAGCCGCGTCGGGCATTCCTTCATCAAGGAGCAGATGCGCCAGAACGATGCGATTTTCGCGGGCGAGCTTTCGGGGCACTACTATTTCAAGGCGAATTCGACGGCCGAATCGTCTTCGATGGCGACGTTTGCGCTCGCGAACATCGTTTCGGCGAGCGACAAGCCGCTGAGCGAACTCATCAAGCCGCTTCGCAAGTATTTCCAGTCCGGCGAGATCAACACGAAGACGGTGACGCCGCCGGCGGAGATCCTCGCAAAGGTCAAGAGCATCTACGCGGCAAAGGCCCGCGTGTTCGAACTGGACGGCGTGTCCGTCGACGCATGGGAAACTGAAGGCTACTGGGCGAACGTCCGCATGTCCAATACCGAGCCGCTGGTCAGACTCAATCTCGAAGGCAAGACCAAGGAAATCATGGAGGCAAAACGTGACGAATTTCTCGCGGTTATCCGTCAGTAACTGTGTTTGCGCCGTACTCCTCGTTCTCGCAGGATGTGGCCCCAAGGACGGCAAGAAGGAATACGAGCAGGGCAAGGAGGCCTACGAACTGCGTGACCTGCCGAAGGCCGCCAAGCTCTTTGAGGAGAGCCTGGCTTGTGCGCCGGAGAACGTCGACCGCCTGATGTACCTTGCGCGCGTGAAGCTGGACCTCGGAGAGTTGCCGGCAGCCAAGGATCTGGTGGGGCGTGCCGCACTGCTGGCGGAAGACGATGTCGACGTTCGGATGTTGTCCGCCCAGATTGCCTGGCATATGAAGGACTATGCCGCGGCCGCGGCCATATTCACCGCATTGGCTGAAGACAACCAGTTGGAGCCGGGCATTCGGTCTCAGGCCTATGCCGGACTGGGTGTTGTCGAAACGACGTGTGACAACTATCACCTCGCGCGCATTGCCTATCTGCGGGCTATTCGCCTGGACCGGTGGAACGCCGCGGCATGGTATCATCTCGGATTCCTCTACCGCGACAGCTTCGCCTATCTCGAGGCGGCGCTCGAGCAGTTCGAAATTTACGTACGCCTGGAGGAAGAGGCAAGTCCGCGTGTACAGAAGATCCAGAAGACGACGATCCCCGAACTCAAGGAGCAGATTGCGCATGCGGCCACGGAACGTCCGGGTGTCGCGAAGCGCAACAGCGCGGCGAGCTCGGCCGCGCTGGCCAAGGCGGAAGGCGAGATGAAGAAAGGACTTTTCAAGGCCGCGCGGCAGTCCTATCAGACGGCGCTGGACGCCGATCCGCTGTCCTATCCCGCCGCTCTTGGCCTCGCGCGCGCCTGGGAGAAAGCGGACTCGTCCAAGGCTTTTGACTACTATCGCACGGCCTGCACCCTGAATCCGAGCGCGGTCAAGACGTTCATCACGACGGGTGCGCTGGCGGTGAAGCTCGGCTATCAGTCGCAGGCCGTGGAGATCTATTCGCGCGCGGTGGCGGCGAGCCCGATGTCGTATGACGCCATTGACGGACTGATCCGCGCGCTGAGGAAAGTCGGCGGCGACAAGAACCGGGCTGCCGCGCAGGCCTATCAGCTTTATCGCGAATCGATAACCAAGCCGAGAAAGTGATTGAGGAATTCCTACCGGCCGACTACGTCCTGTGCGGTCTCACAGTCGTGATGGCCGTGCTGGGTTTGTTCCGGGGATTTTCCGGCACGTTGGGGTTCGCCCTTGCCGCGCTTGCCGCCACGCTGACGGCAACTTTCGGCTGGTCCGCATCTGCGTCCTTTACGGAAGTGACCTGGCAGCGGGCGGGCGGCGTTCTCGTCGCTACATTGTTGGCCTTTGGCATTGTGCGAATGATTGTGAAGAAGCTGGTCAACGGACTCCTCGCCCAGCCGTCGGACGCGATTCTCGGTTTTCTGATTGGAGCTGCGCTCGGTGCGGCGGCGCTGTTCGCATGGGCACACTCGGGATTGTACCTCGAGTATTCGCATTTGGCGAAGGAGTTGTCCGCCTATGTCCGATGAGACGCTGATGGCGGAAGCGAAGAAGTTCGAGAAAAATCTGCTGAACTTCTTCTGGCGCCAGGGCGTTTCATTGTCTGAAGGAGAAGACCTCGTCCAAGAGACTTATTTGCGGCTCTGGAACTACCGCCGCGAATATCAGCCGACGGCGAAACTTTCGACCTTCCTCTTTCTGCTGGCGCGGCAGGTGCGCGTGGATGCTCTCCGGCGTCAGACCCGTCGCGCGAATCGGGAGGAGAGCTGGATCAAGGAGCAGCCGACGAGCGAAAGCCCCGCAGCGTTCGGAGTTCGCGAGGACGTGCGCTGGGCGCTGGCAAGGCTTTCGGAGCCGCTGCGGGACGTTGTGGAGCTGGGCGTCTTCCAGGACCTACCGTACGCGGAGGTCGCGGAGATTCTCGGCATCCCGGTCGGGACGGTCAAGTCGCGCATGCACAACGCGCTGAAGCAACTGAAGGAGATATTCGATGAACAGGGATCTTGAGGAAACGCTGAACGAGCTCGGACCTGACTACCGCGCGGTCGTCGCGCGCCTTCGCGCCGGGCGGGAGGCGGCGAGCGGTTCTAGGAGTTCTGGCGATTCCAGAAGCTCTAGCAGAGCGGCCTATCTTGTCGCCGCCTCGCTGCTGGTTCTGATTGGCCTTACGGTTGTTCATCTCTCTCAATCTCAATCTCAAACCACAAACCACAAACCACAAACTCCAAGCTGTCCCCGCGAATACCGCGCGACTGTCGCGGAGATGATCGCGACGCAGAATCCGGACGGCAGCTGGCAAAATGACTTCCTCACGCGACGAAACGCAGCGGCGCTGAAGGTCTGCGGCGACCCCGCCGCGCAGATCGCCTACAAGAAGGCCATGCGCAACTTGCGGGCGCGCGGTGTCCTTTGATATAATTCATC
>JAEDMC010000232.1 GCA_016303225.1 Kiritimatiellia bacterium | reverse complement strand
GCTGGTCTCTCGCAAGCCAGGGCCTTTCGCTCGCCGACATGTAGCGCTTTCGCATTACATCAGCCTATGCAAGAAGTTGGCGCGGGATGCCCGACACCCCGCGCCAACTTCTTGCAGATCGGATCGACCGTTACGCTTTGATCTGTCCTGCTTTAGCCAGCATCTTGGCCTCGACGGACTGAATCTCCGCGAAGCCCTGCGAGCTGTGCGGATTGAGGCCGTCAGAGGCCTCCATCGAGCTGTCGGCTTCGTTGTAGATCGTCGCCTTGAGGCCCTTGAGGCTCTCAAAGAAGATGTTGCCCTTGTAAAGCCCGAGCGTCACTTCGGCGGTCGCCTTGTCCGCCCAGACCTGAATGGCCGCGCGGGCCGCCTGGGTGGCGGGATCAAACCAGCGTCCGTCGTAGATCTGGTCGGAGACGAACTTGGAGAGCTCCATGAACATCTTCGTGGAACGACGGTCCATGATGCCCTCGTAGATGTACTTGAGACCCCAGCTGAGGACCTCCATGCCCGGAGCCTCGTAGACGCCGCGGCTCTTCGTGCCGATGATGCGGTTCTCGAGCGCATGCTTCATGCCGATGCCGTTGCGGCCGCCGATCTTGTTCGCGAGGAGCATGACCTGAAGCGGCGAGAGCTTCTTGCCGTTCACCGCAACGCAGCGTCCCTTCTCGAACTTCAGCGTGATCTTCTCCACCTTATCGGGAGCCTCAGCCGGCCACACGCCCATCGTAGGCTTCACGATGCGCATCGAGGTCTCCATCGACTCGAGGTCCTCCGCCTCGTGGCTGAGACCGGCGAGGTTCGCGTCCGTCGAATATTTTTTCTTGGTGCCCACGAACGCGACAATGCCGCGCTTCGCGAGGAACTCGACCATCTGCGTGCGCCCCGGGAAGAGCTTGAGGAGGTCCGCGTCACGCCACGGCGCGTAGACCCCGAACTTCGGCTCGAGAACGTTCGTGTAGCGCTCGAAGCGCATCTGGTCGTTGCCGCGGCCCGTCGCGCCGTGGACGAGCACGGTGCAGCCCGCCTTCTTCATCGCGGGAAGGAGCTTCTGGACCGTCACCGCGCGGGCGATGCCCGTCGAGTTCCAGTAGCCCCCGTCGTACATCGCCTGGCACTTCACCGTCTCGAAGCAGATGTCCGCCATTTCCTTCGTGACGTCGACGATCGTCGTCTGGACGCCAGTCGGGGCCATCTTCTTCTTGATGTCGTTGATGTCCTTCTCGTCCGGCTGCCCGACGTTCGCGCTGAACGCCTTCACCTTCACGCCAGCGTCCTTGAGAACGCAGCAAATCGTCTTCGAATCGAGTCCGCCCGAAACGCAGACTCCGACCGTCTTACCCTTGAGATCAGCAAGTTTCATGTTTTATTTCCTTTGAAAATCAAATTGATTCAGATATTATATCACTTTCAGCCGCGCCAAATCAAGCGCCGCGAGTCAATCGACCACGATCTCCAGCCAGATGAGCTGCCCGGGCTCAAGCGTGAAGTCGGAGGTGTTGAAGAACTCGACCACATTGACGCCGTCATGGAGCGTGCCGGACGGAATCTCCGATGTGTAGTAGAAGGTCTCCGTCTTCTTGCGGCGCGGCACGTTCACCGGCTCGGCCTTGGCCGGCGCGACACATTTCACGGTGTTCACGAGGACGTCCGTGGAAAACGGTTTCGTCGTTCCGAAAACAACGCGGGCGGCGCGGCCCGTGACCTTTTCGCCACAGTTGATCTTGACGCCACCATTGCAGCACTGCGGCCAGATGGCATGGGGCATGTTCTCCTCCTCGAAGCGTCCCTCACCCGTGCGCTGATGCCAGGTATAGACATGTCGACGCGGCAGGGACGCGACCTTCGCACGATCCGCCGCCTCGGCAAAGAAGTCCTTCACCCACGGAAAGTCCTTGTCATGATACGGGAAATGATTGTAGAAGTAGATGCCATCCGCGCCCGCCTGATAGAAGCCGGATGCAAAACCCGAATCAATCGCACGATCGAAGCGGACCCCCCAACCGGGACGCGTCCCGATGCTGCAGTTGAGCTCCGGCGCGATGACCACGGGCTTCGGCGCAAGCGCGCGGTAGATCGCGATGTCAACGTCCCCTTCCGTCGACGTCCCGGGAACGCCGCCCGGGATCAGCACGTCGACAAGGCCTTCTTTCGCCCAGGTCGAAATGTCCATGCCGAGGCCGTACGCGTCGCGGACGCGCGCCGGCACGCGGTGCGCGAGGCGAATCTTATGGCCCCACTTCTTCTCCGCCTCCAACGCATACTTCTTCACCTGCCGCACAAAGTCCGTCAGGCGCGGCATGTTCATCTCGTCAAAGCCGGGCTTGAAAACCGGCGCACTCCGGAGCCAGTCGAATTCGAGCCCGTCGTTCGGGTAGTCCATCAGATACTCGCGCGCCATCGCGAGATGATAGTCGTAGACCTTCTTTTGTCCGTAGTCGAGCGCGTTGTCGTTCCACTCGCTGCGCCAGGTGTGGCGGTACCAGGCGCGCACGCATTCCTTGTGGTCGAGCCACAGGTCGCCGTGCTGGGGACGGAACTCCATGCCGATCGTCGCATGATGGATGTCGTTCATGCGCATCGAGTGCCACATCTCGAGCCCCTTCTGGTGACAGTACTCGTAACGATATGTCATGAACTCGGGGAACTTCTCCTGCATGTTCTTAACAGACAAGAACATCTTGCGATAGGTCGATTCCGGGCTCTCCTCACCCGTCACTTCCGGAATCGGCTTACCGCGAAGCGTGAGCTTGCCGTCCGGTCCGATCGCACAGTCCTTCCAGTAGGGCGTCCCCACCTTCGTCGGATAGAAAGACCGCTGGAAGTTCATGTTGTAGAAGACCGCCTCCACGCCCGGACGCGCGTAAAAGTCGACGTCCTTCTCGACCGCAGCCTTGAGCTCGTCACGGTTCAGCGTGGCGATCTTTTCGTTACACCAGAAGTTCCAAGCGTCCGAATTGACAAACGAGACCGCGAGAAGAAGAGTCGCAAATGTCATGCCGATCAGATGTTGACATCAAAGCCCTGGTCCTTGAGGAACGTCTTGAGCGTCGGGATGTCGATGATGTGGAAATGAAAGACCGAAGCCGCGAGGAGAACGTTCGCGCCGGCCTTGGCGGCCTCGGCGAAGTGCTCCATCGCTCCTGCGCCGCCGGAGGCGACAATGTCCACCTCAGGACGCGCCGCCGCGCGGATCTTCTCGATGAGCGGCAGGTCGTAGCCCGTGCGGACGCCATCCGTCGACTTCGACGTCGGCAGGATGCAGCCGACTCCGTAGCCATCCACTTCCTTCGCCCACTCGACCGCATCCTTGCCGGTCGCCGTGTTGCCGCCGTCAATGTAAACCTCATAGCCCGACGGCATCGCCGCGTTCTGCAGGACGTCAATCGCAACCGTCACGGTCTTCGGCCCGAACTCCTTAACCATCTCCGCGATCATCTCGGGCTTGCGGAAAGCCGCGGACGACGTCGAGAACTTGTTCGCACCGGCCTTGAGGATCTCCTCGGCCGACTGGACCGTCGAAACGCCGCCGCCCATCGTGAACGGAACGGTCACGACCTCGGCAACCTTCTTCGTCACCTCGATCAGCGTCTTGCGCGACTCAATCGTCGCGGTGATGTCGAGCATCGCCAGCTCGTCCGCACCTGCAGCGCAATAGGCCTTGCAACACTCGACGGGATCGCCGGCATCCTTGATGTCGACAAACTTCACGCCCTTCACGACACGCCCAGCAATCATATCCATGCAGGGCATAATGATCAATGGTTTCTTCATAGTCCAGGTCTCCAAAATTTAGCGCATATTATAACAAAAAATGGCGCGAGGTGTCGGACACTTCGCGCCAATTTCGTCTTTGCTTCGGCTCTTGAG
>JAEDMC010000034.1 GCA_016303225.1 Kiritimatiellia bacterium | reverse complement strand
TTCCAAACCTTCCAAACCTTCCCTCGTCGGCTTTGCGGCGGAAACGGACCATGTCTTGAAGGAAGCGGCTCGAAAGTGCCGCGAGAAGGGATTGGAGTTCATTGTCGCCAATGACGTCACGAAGAAGGGCTGTGGATTCGGGACCGATACGAACAAGGTGACGTTCGTCTTTTCCGACGGGACGCTGAAGAGGTTTCCGCTGATGACCAAGCGGTTGGTTGCAAAGAGAATATTGGAGGAGATCGAGAATGAAAAGTAAACTGTTAGCGGCCGCCGTCCTGCTGTCGGCTTGCGCCTTGGCCGCGGAGATTCCGCTGCCTGAGCATCCGCGCCCGGACTGGGAGCGCGCCGAGTGGATGAACCTGAACGGCGAATGGGACTTCGGCTTCGCGGCTGGCAAGTACGACCGAAAGATTCTCGTGCCGTTTGGCTGGGGCTCTCCGCTCTCGGGCGTCAAGGACGAGGGCGACATCGGCTACTATCGTAGGAGCGTGACTGTGCCAGCGGCGTGGAAGGGCAAGCGCGTCTTCGTGGTCGTCGGCGCGGCGGATCACACGACCGAATGCACGTTTGCCGGCGAGGCGCTCGGCAAGCATTCTGGCGGATACACGCCGTTCGAGTACGAGCTCACCGATTTCGTCAAATGGGGCGAGGCGCAGACGCTGGAGTTCAAGATCTGGGATCCTTCGCCGAAGATCGCCCAAGCCGGACACTACCTCTACGGCAAGCAGGGCTACGGCAATGCCCGCGGCCTCTGGCAGACCGTCTATCTCGAGGCGCGCGGCGACACCTATTTGGAGAGTGCTCGCTTTGTGCCGCGGATTGAGGACGGGCGTGTCTTCGTCGATGTCAAGCTTGGGGCTCCGGCAACGACCAACATGATGCTGGCCCTGACGCTTGCGGACGAGCGCTACAACCTGCCGGTGAAGTCCGGACAACTGACGGTTTCGGGTTTCGTCAAGCTCGAGAAGCCGCGGCTGTGGACGTTGGAGGAGCCCTATCTGTACGAGGTGAAGGTCGAGTTACGGCAAGCGGACGACAACAAGGGTGGAGATGTCGTCCAGACGTATTTTGGCTTTCGCGAGATCGGGGTCGGTAAGAACCCGAACGGCGACAACTACGTGACGCTGAACGGAAAACCCATTTACCTGCAGCTTTGCCTCGATCAAAGCTATCATCCAGAAGGCTGGTACACGTTCCCGTCGGATGAGTTCATGAAGAATGAAATCATGATCTCGAAGAAGCTGGGCCTCAGCGGCAACCGCGTCCACATCAAGGTCGAGGTGCCGCGCAAGCTTTACTGGGCGGACAAGCTCGGCGTGCTCATCCAGGCGGACGTCCCGTGCGCGTGGGGCGATGCGTCGGAGGCGATGTTCGACGAGCATTGGAAGTGCTTCGAGGGGATGGTTAAGCGCGACTTCAACCATCCGTCGATTTACCAGTGGACGCTCTTCAACGAGACGTGGGGACTCTTCTCCAACCGGTCGCTGCAGATGGGTCTCGCCTCGGGGAACGGCGGCAGGAAGCGCGAGTACCGCGCGTGGACCCAGCGCCGCGTGGCCGACGCCTATCTGAAGGCGAAGGCGCTCGATTCGACGCGTCTCGTCGAGGACAACTCGCCGTGCAATCAGGATCACGTCATCACCGACGTCAACACGTGGCATGCGTACCGTCCTGGCTATGACTGGGAAAACACCGTCGCGAGCACGTGTGCGGCCATGTTCCCCGGTTCGGACAACAACTACATCGGCGGCAATCGGCAGGGGGACGTGCCGATGATGAATTCGGAATGCGGTAACGTCTGGGGTTACGCGGGTTCGACGGGCGACTGCGACTTCTCGTGGGACTATCACCTCATGATGAACGCGTTTCGCCGCCATCTCTCGTGCGCGGGCTGGCTCTACACCGAGCATCACGACGTCATCAACGAGTGGAACGGCTACGTGCGCTTCGACCGCTCGAAGAAGTACGATGGCATGGACGAGCTCGCCGGGATGACGCTCTCCGACTTCCACAAGGACGCGGCGATCTTCTTCGCGGGGACGCCTGGCCGGGAGACGGGCGAACTGCTTGCGCCGGAACAGCAGGTGACGATTCCCGTTGGCGTGTCGTTCACGACGGACCAGTATGCGGGAAAATCGCTGACCTTGTCCTCGAAGTGGCTGTGGCATGGGGCCGACGGGCGTGTGCAGGAGAGCGCTCAACAGCAGCAGGGCCGGGCGCAGACGGCGAAAGGCTGGCAGTGTGAGACGCTTTGGGACGTCGCCTTTAAGGCTCCGTCCGAGGCGGCCTGTGGTCGGTTGGTTTTCGTCCTGAAGGCCGACGGACAGACGATCGCGAAAAACTTCTGGTCTTTTGGCGTGACGAATGCAGCGCCGGCGACGGTCGTGGCGAGCAAGGCGGAGTGGAGCGGTGGCACGACCAATGTCCTCGGCGGACTCAAGCTCAACGGCTTCGGCAAGGGCTTCTTCGAGTTCGAGCTGGCGGCACCCGCGAAGGGCGGCGTTTTCCGTGCGGAACTTTCGTCGAAGCGGAAGAACGGCAAGGACCTTGGCGATTACCGGCGTGACGGCCTTGACTACATGCTCGGCGGCGGATCATACGACCGGTCGAAGAACCCGAACAGCTATCCGCAGACGTCGGACGTGAAGTTCCCCTCGCACCTGAAGGTCTTCGTCGGCGGCGAGCTTGTGCGGGAGACGAAGCTTCCTGACGATCCGGCAGATCACCGCGGCATTCTTTCATGGCTTTCGCAGCCGCAGGACAAGCATCTTTACGAGGCGGGCAGCTACGGCTGGCTGGTCGAAGTGCCCGTCGCCGCAGAGGCGGTGAAGGACGGCAAGGTGACGGTGCGGCTCGAGGCAGACAACGGACTTGCCGTGTACGGAGCGGCGTTCGGACGGTATCCGCTCAGTCCGCAGGTGGGAGATTGAGCGGTTGAGAAGTTGAGCGGTTAAGTGGAACCGAGATGAATGTGTTGGTGTTTAACGGTTGGGCGGCGGGGCCAGAGGTCTGGGCGCTCTGCGAGTTTCCGCACGACTGGGTCTTTGATTATGTCGAGCAACTGGACGGATTGCCCGAGAAGGTGATGGAGGAGTCCGAGGAGGTCGTGCTCGTCGGCTTCTCGATGGGCGGATCGACGGCACTCAGAATGCTCCTGAAGTATCCCGAAAAGGTCAAGGGCTTGGTGCTGATTTCGACCACACCTTGCATGATGGAGGAGCGTAGGGATCAGGGATCGGGGATCAGGGATCAGGTTTTGTGGAGGGGGATGAGCGAGAGGCGGCTGGCGGCGCTGCATCTTGGCACGCAGATGATGTTCAAGGACGATCCTTCGCCGATGTATCGCGAAGACAACATGCAGCGCGGTCTCGACTACCTTCGCAACACCGACCTGCGTGACAGCCTCTTGTCTTTCCGGCGCGGTAGGGGGCGCTCTCCGAGCGCCCCGCTCCCAGTCCGCATTTTCCAGAGTGAGCGCGACGGCATTGTTCGCGCGACGAACGTGGCGTTTCTGAAGCAGGTCTTCCCGCAGGCGAAGGTGACGATGGTGCCGGGGAACGAGCATGTGCTGCCGGTGACGGTGCCGGAGCTCATAGACGAAGCGGTTTTTGAAATTATGGGAACGTACTCGGGCAAGTCAAAACCGCTGGCGCGGTCTTGAGAACTATTCGAACAAACTTTAAGATGTTTTGAGCATGAAGCATGTGATTGAGAACTGCTGGATGATCCTGCCCGGGCACAAGGTCGGGTACGGCGACCTCGAGATTGAGGGGGAGCGAATTTCAAACATCACCCTTCGCAATCAAGCAACCGAAAAATCGAACAATCGCCTTGTCCTGCCGGGGCTTGTGAACTGCCACGGGCATACTGCGATGACGCTGGTGAGAGGCTTGGGCGGCGGACTGCCGCTTCAGCGGTGGCTGGAGGAGGCGATCTTCCCCGTCGAGGCAAAGATGAGGCCGGAAGACGTTTACGCGGGTACGGCGTGGGGCGTTCGGGAGATGCTCGCTGGCGGCACGACTTCGGTTGCCGACATGTACGACTTCCCCGGCGATTGCGCGCGCGCGTTTGCCGAAGGCGGGATGAAGGCGCGCGTTTGCCGCGTGGGGCTTGGCTTTGTGCCCGGACGACTCAACGATTGCATTGAGTTCACCCGCTCGTTCAAATCAGCCCTCGCCCCTCATCCCTCGTCCCTTGTTTCTGCCGACCTCTGCATCCATTCCGAATATCTGACCGACGAGGCGTTTTGCCGCGGGCTGGCTGAAGCCAACAAGGAGCTGAAGCGGCCGCTGCACGTACACGTTTCGGAGACCGAGAAGGAGCACAACGAGTGCATCAAGCGGCACGGCAAGACGCCGATCGCGTATCTGGCCGAGACAGGTCTTTTCGACCACGGCGGCTATGCGGCGCATTGCGTGTGGTGCACGGATGACGATTTCCGGATCATGGCGGAGAAGGGCGTTTCGCTCATCCACAACCCGACGAGTAACATGAAGCTCGGGAGCGGCTTTGCACGGGTGCCGCGGGCGATGGAGCTTGGCGTCAACGTCGCGCTCGGAACGGACGGTTGCGCGTCGAACGACAACCTCGACCTGTTCGAGGAAATGCACATTGCCTCGCTCATCCACAAGGGACTTTCGAAGGATCCGACCGTGCTCTCGGCATGGGACGTCGTCGACATGGCGACCGTGAACGGCGCGAAGGCGCTCGGCCTGTCCGACACGGGCGAGATCGCCGTCGGCAAGAAGGCCGACCTCTGCGTGGTTGACCTCGACAAGCCGCATCTGACGCCGTGCCTCGACATTCCGAACCTCGTTGTCAACTCGATGCACGCGAGCGACGTGGCGGAGACGTGGGTGGACGGAAAGATGGTCTACAAGAAGTCGAAGGCGGGAGTCGAAGTCGAACGTCCGACTGCGACTAGAACTGAATTTCTGAAAGCGGTGAAGCGAATCGGACTCAATAACCTGACAGGAGGAAACGAATGAAGAGAAGCGACATGACGAGACGATCGTTCGTGCGCGGGATGTCCGCGCTGGCGGGCCTGACCTCGTTCGCCGGATGCTGCGGTCCGGCGATCACCAAGCGGCGTAGCGCGAACATGCTGCTGTCGCACGCGTGCATCGGCACCGGCAACATGGCCTGGGCCGACCTGTGTGGCCTCAAGAGCCATCCCGACATCCACATCACGGCGCTCTGCGACGTGGACGCGAACTATCTTGCCAAGGCGAAGGCGGCGTGTCCTGACGCGCGCATCTACCGTAACGCCTTCGAGATGTTCGAAGCGGAGGGCGACCGGATCGATTCCGTCAATGTTTCGACGCCGGACCACACGCACGCGCAGTACGTCCTCGAGGCGCTGCGGCGCGGACTTCACGTCTACGGACAGAAGCCGCTCTGCCACGAGCTGGAGGACTGCCGCAAGATCGAGACGCTGGCGGCCGAGAAGGGCGTCGCGACGCAGATGGGCACGCAGATCGCCGCCTACGAGTGCGACCGCCAGACGGTCGCGGCGATCAAGAGCGGGAAGATCGGCGAGATCCGTCACGTGTGGCTGTTCTCGACGCGCCGCGGCGAGCCGAAAAAGGAGTATTTTGCGTGGCCGCTCAAGGCGGACCCCGTTCCCGCGACGCTGGACTGGAAGACCTGGCTCGGTCCGGCTCCGTACCGTCCGTATTCGGAGAAGGTCTATCATCCGTTCACCTGGCGCAAGTGGCGCGACTTCGGCACGTCCTGGCTCGGAGACCTCGGTCTCCACCTGATGAGCCCCGTGTGGCTCGGCATGGAGCTCGGCAAGAACGGACCGACCTCTGTCGTCGCGGAGGTGTCGGACGACGACTGGACGCCCGAGCAGCGCGCGCAGTACTGGCCGTCGATGTCGCACCTCACCTGGACCTTCCCCGGCGTGAAGGCGACCGGCGGCAAGTCGTTTAAGATCGAGTGGTGTGATGGCTTCGACAACGTCTCGTTCCGCATCGAGCCCAAGTTCCTGCCTCCGGCATTCCTGCAGGACATCGCCGCGCGGACGCCGCACGGCAAGCTGCCGCTGCAGGGCCGCGTCATCGAGGGGACGGAGGGCTGGATTCTCTCCACGCATTACGTCAAGCAGCCGTACATCGTTCTCAAGAACGGCAAGACGATTGTCGATGCGCCGGATGTTGCGACGGTGTGTTCGCACTGGCACGAGTTCGTCAATTGTTGCCTGCAGGGCGGCAAGGCGCAAAGCGACTTCGGCTGGACGGCGCGGATGACGGAGATGTCGCTGATGGGCAACGCGGCGCAGCTGACGCCGGGCAAGGTTCGCAACTGGAATTCGCAGAAGGGGGTGCTGGCATGAAGAGAAAGGTTAGAAGTGTGAATTTGGAGCTGAGGACGGGTGGTTTGGCTCTTGGTGTTTTGTTGTTGGCGATGGGAGGTGTGGCGTTTGCGGAGCCGTCGGGAGACAGGCCCGACATGCGGCACGCGTGGAGCGTCCATGACGTGAACCGTCCCGACCCGGTGAAGGTCACGGCGGACGAGGGCAAGCCGCCGAGCGACGCGATCGTCCTCTTCGACGGCACGGCGGAGTCCGTGGCGAAGAACTGGTGCGACAAGAAGGGCGAGCCGACGAAATGGAAGATGGAGGACGGCAAATTCGTCTGCGTGCCCTCGTCCGGTCCCGCCTGCACGCGCGAGAAGTTCGCCGACTGCCAGCTGCACATCGAGTGGATGACGCCGACCGGTGACGATCCGGGCTACGGCAACTCGGGCGTGCTGCTGCACGACGGCGCGTATGAGATCCAGATCCTCGACTCGTACGCGATCAAGCCCTCGCAGTCGCCGTGGAAGCCGGCGAACTATGCGGACGGGCAGGCCGGCGCGGTGTACGGACAGAACCCCTGCCTCGTCAATCCCGCGCGCAAGCCGGGCGTCTGGCAGAGCTATGACATCGTGTTCCATCCGCCGGTCTGGGAAGGCGAGCGGCTGGTCGATCCCGGTAGCTTCACCGTGTTCTTCAACGGCGTCCTCGTGCAGGACCACTGGCCGTTGGAGGGGACGACGACCTGGTGCCGGCGGACGAAGAAGTGGACCAGGCAGAAGGAGGGGCGCCTCTGCCTGCAGGACCACGGCAACCCTGTTCCGTTCCGCAACATCTGGATCCGCCGCATTCCCTCGCGCTTCGCGAACACGACGAACGGCGGTCCGGGCGTGAAGGCGGCCGACGTCGCGGAGCTTCGTCACGAACTTGCGGCGCAGTCGCTTAAGTTTGCCGATGCGGCGAAGGATCCGGCGGAGAAGTACATCCGCCTCTGGGAGTCGTTCTGCTACGAGCCGTCGTCCGCGGTCCGCAAGCGCATCGTCCCGGTCGAGGCCGAGTGCGTGAAGGCCGTCAAGTCCGGCGCGTTGAAGGACGGTGAGCATCGTGGGGCGCTTCAACGCTTTGTCGACATGCTGGTCCTCGGCGGCTGGATGGAGAAGGGTTCGGAGCTGGAGAAGGCGCTCAAATGATCCGCGCCTTCGTCATCGCCATGCTGAACGAGGCGGACGCGGTGCGTCCTTACCTCAAGCCGGATGACCGTCTCTACGTCTCCGGCATCGGCAAGGTCAATGCCGCGGCGGCGACCCAGAAAGCGATCTGCGAAGGCGCGACGGAAATCTGGAACTTCGGCTTCGCGGGCGGATTCGATCCGTCGATGAACGTCGGCGACATCGTCGCGATCTCGTCCGCCGTCGAATACGACTTTGACCTCGCGAAGCTGAACAACACCCGCGTCGGCCAGCTCAACGAGCGGAACTCGCCCTACATTCCGCTCTCGAAAATCGAACGCGCTACGCTTCCGCCTACGCCCACACCGCCCCCTACCCCTAACCCCTACCCCTACGCCATCCTGGCCTCCGGCGACCGCTTCAACGACAGCGACGACGACCTGGCATTGCTGAAGGAGCTCGGGGCGACGGTGCGAGACATGGAAGGCGGGGCGATTGCGCACGTCTGCGAGAAGGTGGGCGTGCCGTGCCGTGCCGTGAAGTGCATTTCGGATGTCCATGGCCGCGGGGCGATGACCGAGCAGTATTTAGACAACATTCCGCTTTGCCAGCAGAAGCTCGGCGAAGCGGTCAAGGAGCTGATATGAACAAGAAGAAACTGATGGTTGTGGTTGCGCTTTCGGGCAAGGACTGGCCGCATCACGGGAAGGACTGATGTTCGCGCGCCGCGCCTATCTCCTGAACCTCACGAACCGCATCCCGACGATGCGGACGTTGCAGGAGCTCGTCGACATCCTCGCGTGCTACGGCTACAACGAGTTCCGTCCCTTCGCCGAGAAGACGCTCCCCGAAGACGCGCTGGACTTCGGCAAGCTCGGGGCGTACTGCGAGATGCAGGGACTTGAGCTCGTGAAGACGCTGCGCGCCGATTACGAGGAGCTGTTCATCCGCGCCGAGTACGCGATCGTCTCGACGGAGGCGGAGTGTTCGCTTGCGGGACGCGTGGAGGACATGCGCGAGGAGATGATCCGCGCGGAGGCGCAGGGACGGTCGCGCAAGGCGAAGGGCTTTCTCGTGACGGATTTCGGCGACGACTGCATGTGGCAGCCGCTCTGCGTGTCGCTGCCGGGCATCATCATGGGCGGGAATTTCGCGACGGGCGGCGCCAAGTCGTCGATGATGGACCTTGAGAAGGAGCTGGACCGCGTGATGGACGCGCCGCTCGGCGGGCTCCTCCTGCGGCTCGGGACGCTCTACCTGCGCGGCGGGGCGAAGCGCGAGCATGCGTCAGAATACTTCAACATTCTCTTGCACGACGTCGGCTATTCGCGGCACCCCGGCCTGACGCAGTTCGTCCTCGATGACGTCTCGGGCGTCGCGCGGGGCGTTCGCATCGCGGCCGAGCGCTGGCTCGACCGGAGTGACTGGGCTAAGGAGATCGCCTACGCGGCGAATCTCCTCGACTGCGCCTGTCACCGGCGGAACGAGGCGATGCTGCGAACTGTGCGCGACGAGCACGGGCACGTCTGGCGGGCGCGCTTCCAGCCAGACGGTCGCGTCGAATCGCTCTCCAAGCTGCCGCGGTTCTGATCCCAGGAACCTTTGAACTTGTCGGCGGGAACGGCATTTGATATATTGGTCGACAATCGACTAATAAGGAGTATCGATGAAACATCTCATTCTCGCCGCCCTGGCGGCGGTTGTGTCAACCGGCGCGCGGAGTGCCGATTTCGAGTCTTTCGCCGTCCCGGCGATGAGCAACGTCAAGCGCATGCCGGACGTCCGTCCGGTCGACGCGTTCGAGGACGGGGTCGTCCGGATCGTCGTCGCGAGGGACGAGTTTGAGCCCGGTTCGTTCGTCCTCAAGGCGAACCGCGACCTCGGCAAGGTGCCGCTGACGCTGACTCCCCTCAAGACGGACCGCGGGCAGGTCTTCCCGGCCGAGGATCTCGACCTCAAGGTCATCAAGGTCTGGTATCAGAACCGCAACGGCTGGTACAGCTACTTCGGCGACACGGGCTTCGCGCTGTGTCCGGAGCTCCTGCTGAATGACGAGGACCTCATCCGCGTCGACACGGAGAAGAAGGCGAACTACGCGCGCCTCACGGAGAAGGACGGCAGAGTGCACGAGCGCTGGATCAATCCGCCGCGGCAGATGGACGTTCGCGAGTCGAAGAGCCGTCCGTGGGACACGTGCGAGAGCTTCTGGTCGATGAAGCCGAACTTTGTCGACGCGAAGACGCTGCAGCCGGTCACGCTCAAGGCTGGCGAGTACAAGCAGTTTTTCCTGACCGTTCACGCGCGGAAGAACGCGCGTCCCGGCGTCTACCGCGGCGCGGTGAAGGTCGGCGGGTTCGGCGAGGTGCCGGTCGAAGTCAAGGTGCTCGACTTCACGCTGCCGCAGCCGAAGTGCTGGGCCGATCCGGAGAAGGACTTTCTCGTCTGTTCCTACAGCTACATCAGCTACGGCATCATCATGGATCAGAACGGGCACGACCTTCCGCTCGCCAAGCAGCAGCTCAAGGCCGTCCTTCGGAACCAGGCCGAGCACAACCAGTCGATGCATTCGATTCGCGGCGGCATCGGCAGCGACGAGGGCAACTACACGTGGGACGTCATCCGCGAGGTCGGCATGCGCGACGACGTCATCATGGGTTACATGGGCGTGAGCGGTGGCGACAGCGCCTCGCGCCGCGAGTATGCGAAGCGCGCGGCCAACTACATCGACGCGCGGTTCGGCCATCACAACGTCTACATCTGCTACGGCGACGAGCCAGGCGAGTCCTGGCTCCGTCAGGCGCGTCCGGTCTACGAGGACTACCAGCGCGAGGGCTTCAAGTTCATGATCGCCGGCAGCGATTCCGTTTTCTACAAGGCGGGGTATCTCTACGACTGGCACAACATCGCCAAGGCGCCGACTGACGACTCGTCGACGAAGCTGTGGAACGGGGTCAACGGCGGCAACCGCGTTGCGTGGTATGCGAACCACCACATCGGCCCGGAGAACCCGAGCTTCAATCGCCGCCAGAACGGACTTGGCGCGTGGCTTGCGGGCTACACGGCGCTTTGCAACTACGCGCATCACTTCGGCCCGTACAACGACGACCGCCTGACCTACAAGCCGATGGTGTTCGCCTACGGCACGGGCGACGGCGTCATCGACACGCTCGGCTGGGAGGGTTTCCGCGAGGGTCTGGACGACATCCGCTACGCGACGTTGATGAGCGCGATGGCGCGCGAGGCGCAGAAGTCCGCGGACATCGAGACGCGCTATCTCGGCGGCAAGGCGCTCGCCTATCTCGCGACATTCGATCGCGAGCGCGGCGACCAGAACGCGGCGCGCGCGGAGATGGTGAAGTACATCCTCGACCTGCAGGCGAAGAAGGTGAAGTCGCCGATCGCGATCCCCGTCGCGAAGCCGTTCAAGCCGTCCGTCGAGCCGAAGATCCCGGCCGCGTGCCAGAAGGAGCTGGACGAGGCGATTGCGGCGAACAAGGACAAGAAGCCCGCCGAGCAGGTGCGTGCGAAGGCGCGCGTCCTCGGCAAGTACTGGATGTACGAGAAGATGGCGAAGCTCTACGAGGACGCGGGCCTGTACGAGGACCTGGCGCGGCTCTACGGGACGGACGGCTACGGCAACAGCACGCTGGCCCGTCCCGACCTCGCGGATGCGAACTGGCTCAAGTTCATCGCGCAGACGAACGTCTCGCCGTTCGCGAAGGCGGAGGCCGTCCGCATTCTCCTGCCGAAGCATCCCGAGCTCGCGAAGATGATTCCCGAGACGATGGACAAGGCGGCCGGCCGCAACTGGCCGAACACGAACACCGTCGTGAGCGCGTATGAGCAGGCGCTCGGCGCGAATGCGCAGAACCGCACGTACGTCTGCGACGAGGCATTCGCCGCCTACCGGGCCTATTTCGACGCCTACGTCAACTTCGCGGTGAAGGGCTGCGGGCGGACGGTGCATCCGGGCGTGGCGCTCCGCGCGGCCTACATGGGCGCGCTTTCGGGCGACGAGCAGCTGGCGGCGAACGGCGTCAGGTTCCTTTCCGCGAATCCCAAGGCGCCGACGAACGACGTCTACCTCGCGAAGCTCTATGCGGCGTCGGCCCTGTTCCGGACGGCGGACGACGTGCAGGCGTTTGACGCCGAAAACGGCGGTGCGGTCGCGGTGAAGGTGCGCGCCGAAGCGCTGGAGAAGGCGGGTTCGGTGCAGCAGCGCCGCGCCAACGAGACTTCGGTGCGGGCGATGAACGCGTACCGCAAGTCGCTCTACAAGCCCGAGCCGAAGGTCTGCTACGACGTGAAGTTCTCCGACGTGCCGCTCCGCAACCTCGAGGACTGGAGCGGCCTGTCGGTGGAGCCGGAGAAGTTCGTCTACGAGCGCAAGTACGGCGGTTCGACCGACTTCATGGTCACGGACGTCTCGACGGGCGACCGTGGCGTCGGTGCGGCGACGGGCGAGAAGCTCGAGAATCCGTGGATGGAGGTCGTGGCGGACGAGTGGGGGCTGCACTTCCGCTTCACGACGCCCGATCCGAAGGCGCGCGAGGTCGAGCTCGGCCTCGTGAACGGCGGCTCGTTCGAGGGGTACATCGCCCCGGGCGAGGATGAACCCTACACCTGCATCCTGATGACGCCCGGCAAGGAGCAGGTCGGCTTCTTCAACACGACCTACGACACGTTCGGACATCGGCGCGTCCGCACGGACGACCCATCGCTCCTGCGCTTCCAGACGTTCTACACGGACGACAAGGTCGTGAGCTGCCTCTCGCTCTCGTGGGCGAACTACATGGAGCGCATTCCGACGGACGGGAAGACCTGGGACTTCGAGAATATGCGCTGGACGCGTTCGGGCAACTTCTGCTTCAACGGCACGGAGTCGATCCACGGACGCTCCACCTGGGGGCTCCTCAGGTTCGAGCTGACGCCGGCGCAGCGCGCGAAGATCCTGAAGCCGCTTCTCTTCCGCGCGTGGAACGCCTACAAGAAGGAACTCAACGGGGCGCACGGCTACGAGGGCGCGATCGTCCACTGGCGCGACACCGCCGTCGGCGACACCGTCTTCTACGCCTCGAAGCTGCTGCCGCTCGTGAAGCGCCTGAAGCCATACGAGGACCTCATGAAGACGGACATGTCCGACGCGGACGTCCTCAACATCGCCGAGGAGGCTCTGCCGCTTTGGCATAACGTCGCGTTCGAGGTCGGCCGCCTGCGCGCGGAGTATCTTGCGAACCGGATCGTCAACCCCCCGTCGGAGAAGTACAAGGTGAGCTGCCGCGCGGCGACGAAGGAGGCGATCTACGCGAAGGGGGAGAACCCCGAGTTCGTCTTCAGCGCGACGAACGACGGCAAGCCTGCGGCGGGCGCGATGGTCGACGTGACGATCGAGTCTCCGGGCGACCGCCAGAAGAAGACGGTGCAGGTAATGCTCGACGAGAACGGCGAGGGCAAGCTCAAGGTCAAGGTGCCGTCGCGTTCTGGCTGGGTGCTCGTCACCGCGGCGCTTGGACGTTCAAAGGCGCTGGGCGGCGCGATGTACGATGTCGGGAACATCAAGGCCTCGCAGGCGTGCCCGGGCGACTTCAAGAAGTTCTGGGAGAAGGAGATCGCCGAGCTCAAGAAGGTGCCGATCGACGCGAAGCTCACGGAGGTGCCGGTGGACGAGAAGCTGAAGGGCAAGGTGCGCACGTGGGAGTTCGAACTCAAGTGCACGGGGCCGCGTCCGGCGACGGGCTACATCTCCCTGCCGGCGAACGCCAAGCCGAAGTCCTTGCCGATCGTCGTCTGCTTCCAGGGCGCGAGCGGCATCCGCGCGTGGCGCAGCGACTACTACGGCGACGTCGCGATTTCGCTCTCGGCGAGCAAGTTCGGCCTGCCGAACGGGCTGACGGACCAGGAGTACAAGGAAAAGGGGCTCTACGACTCCGACGTGAAGGGCTTCGAGACGAAGGGCATGGAGAGCCGCGATACGGCGTTCTTCAAGTGGATGATCGTCCGCGACCTGCGCATCCTCGAATACGCGAAGTCGCGTCCCGAGTGGAACGGCGACCTGGTGGTCGTGAACGGCGAGTCGCTCGGCGGAGGTCAGTCCCTCGCGGTCGGTGCGCTCGATCCGGACGTGGACTTCGTCTGCGCGTGCGTGCCGGCGCTCAGCGATCACAACGGACGGCTCGTCCAGCGTCACAACGGCTGGCCGCACCTCTGGAAGGTTGATGCGAACGGGAACCGTCCGCAGTCCGCCTTCAAGGTCTCCGAAGCGGCGCGCTATGTCGACACGATGAACTTCTGCACGCTCTACACGCCGAACAAGGAAGTGTCGATCGGCACGGGCTTCGTCGACACGACCTGTCCGCCGGACGGCATCTACGCCGCCTTCAACAACATCCCGAAGGGCGTCAAGAAGACGATCTGGACGGATCCGTTGGGCGGCCATGGCGCCGGCAATGCCCATGGCGGCAAGCGAATGATGGAGATTTTCGGCAAGTAAGGCCTCGTAACGCGTAATTTACAGAATTCGCATTCAGCAGATACGACCCAATTGGTTGTATCTGCTGTTTTCTTTGTGTACAATCTGTAGACAACTTTTTACATTTCCCCCCTTGCGCGGACACAATATTTAGTGTATCATACGTTTCGGATACACAATAGGAAGTACGATTTAGCATTTAAACCCCCTAATAGCAAGGAAAGTAATGAAAACGATGAAGATCATCAAGCGTTCTGGCGAGGAAAAGGAATTTGACATTGTCAAGATTGAGAACGCGATTCGCAAGGCCAGTCAGGCGGTGGACTACAAGAACGCCTTGAGCGAGGGCCGCATCAAGCTGATT
This sequence comes from Kiritimatiellia bacterium, assembly GCA_016303225.1. Lineage (GTDB taxonomy): Bacteria > Verrucomicrobiota > Kiritimatiellia > RFP12 > UBA1067 > UBA1067. Next base: position 5,431 of record JAEDMC010000034.1, on the reverse strand, counting down.
GCGGAGGAGGTTGCGGGCGTGTGCGCGGCGCGCGACCGTGCGATGACGGTCGAGGAGATTCAGGATGTCGTCGAGAACAAGATCATGGAGATGGGTTCCCATGAGATCGCGAAGAAGTACATCGTCTACCGCTACAAGCGTCAGCTCGCCCGCAAGGCGAACACGACCGACGAGCAGATTCTCTCCCTCATCGAGTGCAACAACGAGGACGTCAAGCAGGAGAACTCGAACAAGAACCCGACGATCAACTCGGTGCAGCGCGACTACATGGCGGGCGAGGTGTCGAAGGACGTCGCGGCGCGACTCCTCCTGCCGCAGGACGTGGTGCAGGCGCACAAGGACGGCCTCATCCACTTCCACGACATGGACTATTATGCGCAGCACATGCACAATTGCGATCTCGTGAACCTCGAGGACATGCTGCAGAACGGCACGGTCATTTCCGGGACGATGATCGAGAAGCCGAAGAGCTTCTCCACGGCGTGCAACATCGCGACGCAGATCATCGCGCAGGTCGCGTCCAACCAGTACGGCGGCCAGTCCATCTCGCTTACGCATCTCGCGCCGTTCGTCGACGTCAGTCGTCAGGCGATCCGCAAGGAGCTCGCCGACGAGTGTGCGGAGGCGGGCGTCAAGATGGAGAAGGACAAGTTCGACGCCATCGTCGAGAAGCGCGTGCGCAAGGAGATCGAGCGTGGCGTGCAGACGATCCAGTATCAGGTCGTGACGCTGATGACGACAAACGGGCAGGCTCCGTTCGTCACGGTCTACATGTATCTCGGCGAGGCGCGCAACGAGCAGGAGAAGAAGGACCTCGCGATCATCATCGAGGAGGTGCTGAAAGAGCGCATCAAGGGCGTCAAGAACGAGCAGGGCGTCTACATCACGCCGGCGTTCCCGAAGCTCATCTACGTCCTTGAGGAGCAGAACATCACCGAAGATTCGCCGTACTGGTACCTCACCGAGCTTTCCGCGAAGTGCACGGCGAAGCGTATGGTGCCCGACTACATCTCCGCGAAGAAGATGCTCGAGTACAAGATCGACAAGTGCGGCAACGGCAACGTCTACACGTGCATGGGCTGCCGCTCGTTCCTGACGCCGTATGTCGACGAGAACGGCCAGCCCAAGTACTACGGCCGCTTCAACCAGGGCGTCGTCACGCTCAACCTCGTCGACGTCGCGCTTTCGGCGCACGGCGACATGGAGAAGTTCTGGAACATCTTCGAGGAGCGCTGCGAGCTCTGCCACAAGGCGCTCCAGTGCCGTCACGAGCGCCTGACGGGGACCCTCTCCGACGCCGCGCCGATCCTCTGGCAGTACGGGGCCCTCACGCGTCTTCCGAAGGGGGCACCGATCGACAAGTACCTGCACGGCGGCTACTCGACGATTTCGCTCGGCTATGCCGGCCTCTGGGAGGCGGTGTTCGCCCTCAACGGCAAGAAGCTCACGGAGCCGGAAGGCGAGGCGCTCGGCCTCGAAATCATGAAGAAGCTGAACGAGTACACGGCGAAGTGGAAAGCCGCCGAGAACATCGACTACTCGCTCTACGGCACGCCGCTCGAATCGACGACCTACAAGTTCGCGAAGTGCCTGCAGAAGCGCTTCGGCGTCATCAAGGGCGTCACCGACAAGAACTACATCACGAACTCGTACCACATCCACGTGACGGAGAAGATCGACGCGTTCGAGAAGCTCCGCATCGAGGCGAAGTTCCAGCGGCTCTCCCCGGGCGGCGCGATCAGCTACGTCGAGGTGCCGAACATGCAGAACAACCTGCCGGCCGTGCTCTCGGTCATGAAGTTCATCTACGACAACATCATGTACGCCGAACTCAACACCAAGTCGGACTACTGCCAGGTGTGCGGCTTCGACGGCGAGATCGAGATCGTGAAGGACGAGAGCGGCAAGCTCGTCTGGAAGTGCCCGAAGTGCGGCAACACCGACGAGGCGAAGCTCAACGTCGCCCGCCGCACCTGCGGCTACATCGGCTCCCAGTTCTGGAACCAGGGCCGTACGCAGGAAATCAAGGAACGCGTCCTGCACGTCTCGTGAACTACGCGTCCATACGAACTTGTGACATTGCCAACGGAGAGGGTGTCAGGGTCACCCTCTTCGTTTCTGGTTGCACGCATCATTGCAAGGGGTGCTTCAATCCCGACCAGTGGGACTTCGATTACGGTCAGCCCTTCGACCGACAGGTCGAAGACGAGATTCTCTCAGCGCTCGAGCCGTCGTTCATCAGCGGGCTCACCATTCTCGGAGGAGAGCCGATGGAGCCGTCGAACCAGCGTGCGCTCGTGCCGTTTCTCCGCCGTTTCCGCGAGAAGTTTGCTTCCACCAAGACCCTTTGGGTCTACACCGGCTGCATTCTGGAAGAGTTGCGCAGTTGCGAGGTTGAGAAGTCGAGAGCTTCATCCACACAACCCTCACCACCATCCCGCTGGCGCACCGAGGTGACCGACGAATTCCTCTCTTACGTCGACGTTCTCGTCGACGGACCTTTTGTCGAGGAGTTGAAGGACATTTCACTTCAGTTCCGCGGCAGTTCCAACCAGCGGATCCTGCATTTGAAGTGACGGACTCCGTCGAGCGCTGGCTGGATTCGCGGACCTCGGATGGCGGGGCGCGGGGACGGCTTCAGGTCGGGACCGTTGTCGGCGAATGGAAGGTCGTGGCTTTTGTCGGGTCCGGCCTTTCCGCCGAAGTCTATCGCGTCAGGAACGTCCGATACGGACAGGATGGCGCGCTCAAGCTGCTGACGGACGGTTCGCGGGGACTGAAGGAACGCTTCCTGACCGAGTCTGACGCCTTGCGCTTCCTCTCGCTTTCGTCTTTGCCGCGCTTCATGGGGGCCGGTGAACACGGGGGGGCGCCCTATTACGTGATGGAATACCTGCAGCCGCTGCCCGAGCCGATGCCGCGGTCCGAGGTGCCACGGTTCATGAACCAGGTCGCGAAGGCGGTGCAGCTCCTGCATGAGGCCGGTTACATCCATCGCGACCTCAAGCCCGGCAACGTCCTCCTACGGCGGAACGGCGAACCGGTGCTGATCGATCTCGGACTCGTCAAGCGGCGCGGAACGGGCGTCACGGATCCGATCGCGCGGTTCGGACGCACGGTGTCGATCATCGACGGCAAGCCAGTCGGGGTCGGTACGCTCGACTATGCCGCGCCGGAGCAGCTGCTGAAGGGCGAGTCGTCCGTCCAGAGCGACATCTTCGCGCTCGGCAAGATGCTGCGCGCGCTGTACGAGGGACGTCCGCCGACGAACATGAAGTCCGTCATCCGCTGCGCGACGCGCGAGCAGCCAGAAGACCGGTTTGCGTCGGCGAACGAATTTGCCGCGGCGATCCGTCATCGGAACCGGCTGCGCGTCGTCGGCCTGGCGGCGGCGGTCCTGCTGGCGGCGGCGGTCCTGGCCTATCCGCAGTTCCGCCCCTGGCTGGTCCGGGCGGCGGACCGATACGTCAAGAACCAGACGCGGAAGCAGCCGACGTTGCTGCAGCAGACCAGTGAGCCGGACGTCAACTATTTCAACCGTCTGCTGAAGCTGGCGGCGACAGGCAATGTCGAAGCCCAGGTCGGCGTCGCCGAGGCGTATTTCTACGGACGCGGCGTCGCCACCAATCGCGTGGAGGCCGTCCGCTGGTATCGTCGCGCCGCCGAGGCGGGCGAAGCCTTTGCGCAGGCCTCGCTGGGCCTTTGCTGTCTGCGGGGCTGGGGTTGCGAGAGGAATCGGCACGAGGCGGTGCGGTGGTATGAGCAGGCGGCCGAGAGCGGCAACCTGATGGCCATGAATGACCTGGCGTATTGCCTGATGCATGGGCTCGGGACGGAAAAGGACGAGAAGTCGGGCTTCGGCTGGGCGTTGAAGGCGGCCGAGCGCGGCCATGCCCCGGCGCAGACGCTCGTCGGCGAATGCTATCTGGACGGACGTGGCGTTGACCGCGACGCCGAAACGGGGGAGGCCTGGCTTTACCGTGCGGCGCATCAGGGGAACCGCCGCGCGAAGAAGCTGTTGGAGAGCCGCTAGACGGTTTCCGTCATGAGACGGATGAGATCGGCGAGCTTTCCGATCAGGCGCTTCTTGATCTGGTCGACGTTGTTGCGCGTGATGCCGAACTGAAGAGCGACGGCTTCGGCCGGTTCGTGCTGGAGCGCGACATGACGGAAGACCTCGCGGGTGCGGGCGTTGATCGTCGGATCGGACATCAGCTGCTCGACGGCGGCTTCCATCGCGGCAAAGCGCCATTCGCGGTCCTCCGCCGCGCCCTCGTCCGCAGGGGGCGCGTCGTGGAGTGCGGCACGCGCATTCGATTCGCGGGACTGCCGCTTGAGGAGGTCCGCCGCCTTGTGTTTGAGGATGCCCATCAGGTAGTTGCGGAAGTGACGTTTCTCGTCCGGCGTACGGTGGTAGTCGGGCAGCACCCGTGTCAGCGCGGCCATCGTCTCCTGAATGGCGTCATCCGCCTCCACCGAAGGGAAACGCGTCTGCAGGAAGCCGCGCATCGCCTCCTCGTAAACACGATAGAACTCCGTCCAGCGTGCGCTGGCCGCGTCGCTTGCGAGATCCTTCAGCAGGGTAATGGACGTTGTGGGAATCTGAGACACGGAAAGATTATACCATTTCACGAGCGAGGTTGGTACATTGGGGAAGGCGGCTGGACGTGAAATGGGATCCTTACAGTGTTGTAATGTTTGCCAGCCCGTCAACCTGATTTTTACCGATTTTTAAAAATTTTTCTGACACCCTCCGCAAGCTCTTTTGAACGCCTGAAAAGTTCGTTTCATGCCCATTTTACAGGCCTGCGGCGCACTTTCGCCGTTTTTGTTAGCCTAGGAAAACCTTACAATTTTGTAAGGTAGTTGTAAGGTACTTGTAAGGTTTGTTTGGTATACTATGCGCAGACGAAAGGCAAATAGGGATGAGATTAAATAGTCGATTATGTAAAACGCATCGAGATCGCTATAGTTTGTAAAATCGAACATGATTTTTGAGAAAATCTCCCAATAACCGTTGATTGCTTGCGCGTAATATGTTATAATATCGGGCGTAAAACCAAGTAAATTGCAAAGGTAGCCCCCGAAAATGATGACGAAAAGTGACGCCTCCACCCCCGTTCAAGCGAACCTCTTCAAGGTCCTGCTGCGGGATATCGTCTATCCGCAGCACGAGCTGATCCTGCTGCGGGATGCGATCGACTGGGGGCGTTTCGAAAAAGTGCTCGAGCCGGTCTATTGCCAGAACAACGGTCGTCCGTCGATCCCGGTGCGGATGATGGTCGGCCTCATGATGCTGCGCACCATGTACGGGCTGAGCGACCAGGAGGTCCTCGACGGGTGGGTTGAGAACCCGTACTGGCAGTCGTTCTGTGGGAGACTCGGGAGGGACTGGTACGCCGAGCAAAACTCGGCTGAACTAAATGGAGGT
>JAEDMC010000033.1 GCA_016303225.1 Kiritimatiellia bacterium | reverse complement strand
CGAATGCAGGTAGGATTTCGCTTCGGAACGGTCCGACGCGAAATCGCACGTCTCGATTTAGCGGAGAGTATCAGACCCCTTCCGCCCGATGCCACCGACTCTTGACGACTCCCGTCGAGTCCCCGTCGACTCTCGACGACAACCCATCGACGTCGCCTTCAAGGTCCTTCGGCCCCCAAGGCGCCCACGCGCCGCACGAGGCCGGTTGCCGATGCGGCTGCACGGTCGCCCCGACCGACATTCCCTGCGCCCTTGTCGTCGCACGGAGCTAAACTCTGATGCCCCGGGCCCGCGCGGAGCCTCCCCCGCCTTCGGCGGAACCACGGACAGACGGACAGACGCCGAGGGACACGGACAGGAGACAGGTGCCTGCGATACCCGCAACGGGTCCGTGGAGCGCCGTCGACCGCGAGCAAAATGGCAGAAGGTGTCAGACACCTTCCGCCCGGTTTTTACGGGAGTTTGCGTCATCGGGTTGAAAAAACTACTTCAGGCAGAGAGAATACAACTCACAGATTCGTTCGGGTATGACGTTTTAGGCGACGTCATGGAATTCGCTATTGTCCGAATGGGATGGTAGTGATTGCAATAAGTCCCCAGAGAGTCCGGTCGCGAGATTCTGCATGAACCTCATCGCTGCATCAGATAAAGCGTTGCACGTTGACCAGCGGCTGAAGGCGGCCCGGATTGGTCTGGGAATCGTTGTTGAGCTTGTCCATCTCCGCCTTGATAAGCTGAGAGGCGATCTCGCAATTGGCCTTGGTGACAATCCCATTGTCGTCCAGGAGCCGGGTCGAAGACAGCGAATTGACCAGCCGTGCCGTCTCCTGGCTCGTCGACTGCGTGTCGTCGGGCTTGCTCGTTTCGTCAAAAGAGGCCTGCGCCCGCGAAAGTCCTGACAACGCATCTCCGAGACTCTCCAGCCGTTTGTTCCGCTGCATCACAACCTGCGAGACCGGCACGATCTCGACTTCGAGATGGGGGACGACGTCCCGCGGCTTTACAAATTCCAGCGTGAAGTCCTTGGGCTAGTCATAAATCGCATTGTCGTGAGGGCCATTGATCTGAATGCTCATCTCTCGTTCTCCGGTTGTGAAATTCCTCGACCTGTCTACGAACGCCCTCCTCCGAAGGTTACAGGAGAGTTGGAACCAGGCCAATGGGCAAGCGCCCGTAACGGGACTTATTGCAATAAGTCCCCGGCCTGTCGGAGCAGATGCCCCGTGTCGGATTTCACTGCGGAACGGTTCCAAGGGAAGACTCACCAGGGAGGGACGCGCTCCCGCGCGTCTACACCCCCACAAAACTGGCGTGAGGTGTCTAACCCTCGCCGCCAATTTAAATTCAGCTTTTCACCTGACGATCGCGGATCTGCGGGTGTCCATGCTTGTCCAGCGTCACCTCAAAGCGGTCAATCGTCCGAAGGAACGTGGACAATTTGGCATACCCATAGTTCCGGCTATCGAAGTCAGGTCGATTCTTGCTCATGAGGCTGCCAAGAGGTGCCAGACTACTGAAACCATTCTCGTTCGACGTCTCGGCAATGCACTGGGCAATGAAGGCAATCGTCTTGGCTGAGGGCTTCTTGGGGGCTGGCACCGATGGCGGTGTGGTTTTACCAGGGCTCTGCTCCGCAGAATTTTCGATGACTACCGCCTCCGGCCGCAGAATGTCCACATAGATGAACTTGTCGCAAGCCTTGATGAACGGCTTCGGCGTTTTCCTCTCGCCAATGCCGTAGACCTTGAGCCCAGACTCCCGAATCCGCAGCGCCAGCGGCGTGAAGTCACTGTCACTTGAGATCAGCACGAAACCATCGACACGGCCTTCATGGAGAAAATCCATCGCGTCGATGATCATCGCCGCGTCGGTGGCGTTCTTGCCGACCGTGTAGGCATACTGCTGAACCGGCACGGCGCCATTCTCAAGCAGAATGTCCTTCCAGCCCGCCAATTGAGGCGCCGCCCAGTCGCCATAGGCGCGTTTGATGGTCGGCGTTCCGTATTTGGCAATCTCCTCCAGAATCGCCTTCAAGTCACTCTTCGACGCATTGTCCGCATCGATCAATACCGCAAGCTTATGTTCAACAACATCCGACATGACATCCTCCTTCACAGACAGTATTCTATCACAACGGGCGGGAGGCACCGACACTCGCCGTCAAATTCCGCCCTTAACGGGACTTATTGCAATAAGTACGCAGTGTGTCGGAACAGAGATTCCGCGTGAGATTTCACCGTATTCCAGTTCCGAGACGAAATTCCGCCCGCGCGTCCGGGCGCCTACAAAACTGACGAGAGTTGCCAGTACGCGCCGGGGACTTTGCCAATGGCACAGCCTTAATCACCGAGACAGATCAGACCATCTTCAACACATCGGCCAGGAATATGGAAGAGAGCTTCGACAGATCGTCGGCCCCGTCATCCTCCCGTCCGTCAATGTAGAGCACGTACTTCCGCGTATGCACCTCGGAAAGCAGAATGCGAAGCCAGCGGACCAGAAACTTCCTCGTCTTCTTCCACCTCATGTCCATTGCCAACGGTTGATGCGATTTCTGACGGGCCGCCGCGGTTACGAGAAGGTCCCTGAGATCCGAAGTACCCGGAACCGAACGAGTGTCGAAGACAACAACACCATCTGCCATGGCCAGTGCTGCATCTCTTGTAGGAGCACGTACAACCTCAAGTCCGCTATCCTCGGCACATTTGAGAACGCCCCTGCAGACTCCCTCCTTCTCCAGCGAAACGATCTTGAGTTTCGTTGCGATGTTCGTCATGGGCTTGACCAGGGGAGAAACTTTGAAAAGATAATAGGGGCCACGTGTGGCCGTATGAAAATAGCTGTAAGGAGGTGCGTTCAGCTCGTCATTGCCGATTTCCCGAATACAGTCCTCTATCTTGTAGACCTTCGCCACATCGGCAACGCCTCTCGCCCTGACGAGCACAAGCAACTTTTTCCTCTTGGCGTCGGCCATACTGAAGACGCCCACCTGCTCGGCCGCGGACTTCGGAAGATTGTAGAGGCTGTGCTCCTCGATCCAGGAAAGTTGCCCTTCCGCATAGGTTCCGTGCAGAACGGCCTCCGCCATCGCCTCCTGGGTCGCATCGCCTATCAATTCCCCGTGCTGTGGGTTCAGTCGATCAAGCGCCGCCTCCAATGTCGGAGACTCCTGAAGCAATCTGTTGATGAAATCCTCGAGGTGCCTGTATTCATACGCATTGTTAGGCCGTAGTGGAAGCGCCCCGATGTTGACTTTGTCGATGCTCGTCAGATATGAAGGCCGTTTGTCGTCCTCATCGTCCTTTGGAGGCTCTATTCCAGCGTCACAGACGCCAGGGAAGAGGACATAGCCGCCGATGACCTCTCGCTTGTAGTCGGCGGGCACAAGAGAGCCGGCCTTTGCCGGTTCGGCATAGTAGATGGCATCACGATAGCGATGCATTTGGTCAATTGCGTCCTGGGGGGGCCGCATGACGACATTCGCCTCACTCTCCTCCGCATCTTCAATCCGATACTTCGCATCGAAGAGGTAGGTCAGGTTGAACTTCTCTCCCTGATTCATCGAAGAGCGTGAGAGACGAAGGACGATATCCGGAATCTCACCCTTCGAGCCTGTGAGTCCCGTCGGATAAATGACATCCGTGAGTCCGTTGTTCTTCCGTTCCTTCTCGGAAATCTTCGGATTGTAGATGATACGTGCCAGCTCGACCCTGCCATTCGCGGACTTCACCGAGAAAACGACTTCGGACGAAGACCCCGTCCCAAGTTGTCTGACGAACTTGCCGCTCAGTTCACCATGATTGGACTCGGGCTCTATGAACTGTCCGGCGAACTGCCGCCGACAGCATTCCTTGACAATGTCCTCGACTTTCAAGAAGCACCAGATCTCGTAGAGGTCGGCAATGCTCTTCGTCTCAAGGCGCCTGAGACCCTCGAAAAGCATATAGGACGAGTTCAGAATCGCGTACGTGCGGAAAACAGTCGCGTATCCCGGTGCATTCTGAAGCGTGAGCGAGAGCTGCCTAAGCCCCGTAAAGCGTCCAACGCCCCTGAAGAACGGATTCGCAAGCGTCTTCGAGAACCATTTCTCGTTGTCGAGCATGCGTGCCTTCTCGCTATCCGAGAGGCGCTTCCCGAACTGTGATTCGCTGCAGATGAGCTGGCGGAGCTCGGCGTACTTCTTTCCGAACTGGCCGATCGCATACTTGACGAAACGATTCTCGGGAGTGTCCTGGGAATGAGTGTCGTACTCATTGCGGTAGAGATACGCGGCATTCAGCCGATGTTCGCCGAAGAGATTCTCCTGTCGAGGCGTCAAACGTTTCAGCTGATCGGCACGAACATATTCCACAAAACCGTGGAGGCGCTTGCGCGGACGGTCGAGAATCGTCCGCACCGCCTTCATAAACGTCGTGCGTTCGGCCTCATAGAGATTCCACCAGATGAGATCCGGCGTATTCTCGCTGCTCGGGCTTCTCGTCCGTTCAAAGGAATGGTACGTGCGCCTGAGGTAGTCCGCCGCGAGCATCGCATAGCGCCGCTCCACGTCGTCGATCATCGTTTTCCAATCCTTGCGCGCATCCAGCTTCTGGGACAGAACCTCGCCGGTGAAGGTCAGGCTCCGCGTGATGTCGGCGCCATCCTCGTATTCAAGGGTGAAATCGAATCGACCGATGTCATTCTCAAAATTCAGCAGCCCGCTTCGGACACGTTTCCTTTCGAAAGAGGCGAATTTCCCGTTCCCCTCATCCGCGGCGAATCGGCTTCTCACCCTCAGATTCTTGAAGCCATGCTCCGAGAGGACCGCATAGACGTTGTAGTCCGTGTTGTCGAAGAAGAATCCAGGGAATTCGGTCCGCCAATCACGTTCCTGTCGACCGACATCGCTCTCGTCTTCGGGGAAGAACGTCAAGGTCGCAGCACGGTCACAGGAACATTTCGCCTGGAGTTTCCCGGCATCACGGACAAAAGACAGGGCACGGGCATTCACCCTCTCATAGTTCGAGCAGGTGAACTCAAGCGTCAACTCGTCGGGAACCGCTATGCGTAGACGCGCCATGGCCGAGGCCCCTTACACAAAGAAGTTCGTGAACCCGGCCTCAAGCCGTCCCTTCATGAATTCAAGCTTTCCGCTGCAGACACTGCATTCCGGATTCGGATCCGAGCCACCGTTCGCCACCTTGAGAGCTCCTTTGATCGTCTTCTCCAGCTCATCAAGCAGATTGGCCGCCTTCTTGCCACCATGGCCGTCGTCGACCTGAATCGTCAATTTCTGGTCATCGCCCTCGATGCGGCTCAGGATCTTCATGCTCGTCGCCTCGTCCAGAGCGGTCGGCAACTTGACGATGCCGCCCTTGATGCGCTCCAGACAGTAGACCATGATTTCGTCACGCGAACGATAGGCGATCTTGAACGGCGTGTTCTCGAGCTTCTCGTTGACCGTCTTGATGTAGTCGAGAATACGCTTCGCCACGGTATCATGCGTCGCCGAATCTACCTCGACCTTCCCCGCATCGGAATTGACCGCATCCTTCGCGCCGAGAAGCGAACACCTCGCGAGCTCCGCGTCAATCGACCCAAACGGCACATCGCCTTCGGCGTTGATCTCGTCGATCGTATACATGTTCGAGACATCATTGAGCTCAAAGGTCATCGCCCGATCGAGGACCTTCCGCGAGAACGAGCACGTTGTCTCATCCATGTTGACCGTGCCCATCACGACGAGATTCGACGGGATGCGAATGCCGCCAGCCTCGCACATCGCGTCACCCAGCATTTTGACAGGCGTGCCATCCGCTGCTGTTTCATAATCCGGCAGCAACCTCTTGACCGTCTCTTCGACGAATGGGTCGACCGTTCCATTGGACTTCTCCGCACCGAACTTCACAACCACATCCGTCTTGATCCCCTTCGTGGGATCGGACGCATCGACCCACTTGCGTGATTCGATCGCGCTCAGATATTCCGCGAAGTACTGCTCGACCGGCGCCAAGTTCATCTCGTCCAGACAGAGGAAGAACGGGACATCGGGATTCATCCACGCCTTCGCCAGGAACTTCACAAACGGCGTGAGCACGTACTTTGGCTTATTGTCCTCGGTAATGCGCGTCACAAATCCCATCAGTTCAGTCGAATCGTGCCAATTCGGCTTCACCGGAATGATCTCGAAGTTCCCAGGCTTCTGTTCATCCTTGAGCGGACTATTCGCCGGACAGCACCCCCGCGCCAACTGCCGTACCAGACGAGACTTACCCGTCCCCGAAATGCCGGCCAACAGAACAAATGGTTTCGTGCGAATGGCAGCGAGCACATCTAACCGAGCTGAGCCATCCATTCGACAAGATTCACCCAAGTGCGCAAGATCCTTGATGATTGACAAGGGGTCCAATGTCCCTGAATACCGCTCAGGATACCTTGATGAAAGATACTTCATCACCATCTTGACCACTTCGGCGGATTCATCATAGACAAACGGCTTTACCCCTCTATAGATGTCGGCGAAGTGCTTCACACTGATCCGCACCTCTTCGTCCAGATCATTGTCATCCGCAGCCTTTATTATGTCAAAAATGCGTTGGTGGAAATCAATGCGAAAATATCTCGCGTCACCCTGTCCAGACCTATCAATGCCACCACAAATCACGCAGTCCTTCGGCGTCAAAATAGCCTTACCAGGAAGTGTGGCATCTACAGACAACCACATCGACTGTAACCAGAAGTTATTTCCATTCAGAACCGAAGTATTTATGTCGGATGTCCGCTTGACCCCACATGGTTTTGGCAACATGAGAAATGTTGCTATCATTACACTTGGCGTCGGCTTATCACCCACGCTCAGTTTCATATTACTGTCACCATCAGCCCGCGGCTTAATCTCATAACAGACGGAATCGTCGTCTAACAATACACTGTACTGGCGATCCCGATCTCCTACAGAGAAGCGGAAAACCCCGATACGCCCATTTAACGATATTGGAGCGACCAGGTTCCCCCCTTCGTCACGATATCTCCCACCTAGGAATGACTGTCCACCACCCGAATTGCCATTATAAATAAAGTGGAAGTCTTCTTCTTCACTCCCATAGGTTTTAAAGTCATCAACTTCTACAAAATAAGACATAGCCTTCCCCCCTTATGAATTAACTTCTTCCCATTTTTTGATACAGTTTGCTACATATCTCGCTAACGCCGGAGGAACTGCATTCCCAATTGCGAGTTCAACATCAGTCTTTGCCCCTGGAAATGCAAAACTTTCCGGGAAGGTCTGCAGCAATCCTCTCTCACGAGTTGTTAGCGCCCGAACCCCCTCTGAAACATCAACTTTATCTGCTGGGTGTTTCCTGTAGTTCTCAGGAATTGGTCTATTTATGCCTCTAATTGTTGATGCAGGTTCATCAATGGAAAAAACCGCTCGACGATTATAACTTCTTGGATGCATATAATAATACTGTGTTTGAAGCCTATCTCCAAGATAGTCGCGTACCGTCATCTGTTTCGTCGACAATCCATCACGCAAGATATCATCCAGGAAACCATTAGAGGCTCCCAAACATCCAACAAGAATAAAGCGTTGCCGTTTTTGTGGTGCACCACAACGACTAGCGTCTAAAACCATCGAAGAAAAACCATACCCAGCCTCAGAAAGCATTTCCTTCATCTTAGGGAGAGTCGGGAATCTTTCGATATTATAGACATTCTCAAACAAAACCCATTTTGGCTTAACCGAAGTAACAATCTCTGCAAAGCGAATTGTCAGATTTGCTCTCTTACCAAGATTTCGCTTCCCCGCAATAGAATAATCCTGACAAGGCGGTCCACCTGCAATTAAATCTGGCTTCAGCTGACACACAGAATCTAGTGCCTTATCAGCACTTAGATCTTCTTTGTAAATCGGATGTCTAAAATTCTCCTGATATATCGCAATTGCAGGATCCCAATTATCAAATGCTCCTACAACGTCGAATCCTGCTTGCTCTAAACCGAGTGACATACCGCCGCATCCGGAAAACAAATCAACGACTCGCATTGACTTCTCCTTTGTCGTTAGCGTGAATATATCGAGACAAAGCCGCTCCGACAAACTTTGCAAGATTCACGGGAACAGCGTTGCCGATCATTTGGTTCTGATCTGTCTTACATCCGCTGAACTTAAAGCTCTTCGGGAATGTCTGAATATAGCTACGCTCTTTAGGGGTTAAACACCTCGCAGCGCTAAGGGGTGCAGAATCATTCGCATTACCTTTGTATCCACTTGGAATGGGACGATCAACGGCCCTGATGGTCATCGAAGGCTCATATATGCTGAATACCGCACGGCGCGTATAATTCGTTGGAACACGAAAATAATATTCCGTTCCCAACGAGTTTCCAAGATAGTCGTAAATGCTCATCGGCTTCTTGGCAAGCGCCCGATCCAATTCTTCACCAAGGAAGTCATCTTTCGCTCCCAGTGCGCCAATGACAAACATACGCTTCCTTGTTTGCGGCACACCACAAAATGCCGCGTCCAAAACGCGCTGAGTAATTCCATACCCTGACTTCTTGAAGTTCGCAAGGACTTCAGGAAATGCCTGAGACTTTCTGATATTCGCAACGTTCTCCATGACAAAGTACTTGGGACGAACCGCTGAAACGATCTGCGAATAGTAGATGGAAAGAATAGCCCGTCCGCGACTTTCATCCTGATGCCCGGCAGTAGAAAAATCTTGGCAAGGCGGCCCACCAACAATCAAATCAGGCTTGTACTTCGCAATTTTTGGGATAGCTTCATCCAAGTCTGACAGGTCTTGCTTTATTATCGGATGCTTGAAGTTGGCTTTATACACACTTATGGCAGGATCCCAAAGTTCAAAACCAGCCTTAACATCAAAGCCAGCCTTCATGAAGCCGAGGGACATTCCGCCACAACCGCAGAACAAATCTACGCAAGCAAGTTTTTTCGCCTTGCTGGGCTTACGCTTGGAGGCAGCTTTCTTCGGCTCTACTGTTTGCTTTTTCATTCGCACTCCTTTGCGAATTTCCTGAACAATGCCATCTGCTCGTTAGACGGCGTGTATTCTGGATATCCAAACCCCTCATCAGTTGCCACGAAGAACTCGACTCTTGTTATCCCCCGCGTGACAGGATCGGCAATCACAGTCCAACGCGGTTCGGGATCGCTGGGCTTTTCGCCAGGCGTAACCTTCGTTGAAACAAGAACATTGAGTTCCTTGTCATCCTCAACATACGAAGAGACAACTTCAAGATCGGTTGTAGTCGGGGTAATTTTCATGTCAATTCATATCTCGGGCACTTGAAAAATCACTTGCCAGAAGTAGCCGTTATAGGAGGAAGTTGTTGCGGTTTTTCCTTGTTTTCTTGCGCATACAGTTTCATCAACGGATTGACAGTTCGAAACATAGCCAACCCAGGCCATGACTGTGTACCGGAATTTGGTATTGTTATCTGATTCGGGAAATAGTTAGTAACTATGCCGGCTAAAACCAAATCACCATTTTCTTCACAGCAGAAGACAGGACCTCCGCTAACCCCATGTATGGAAAATCCATCTACAAGATACGCCTCGGCATCATCAAGATATGCACTAACCCGTCCATGTAGAAAACATGGCGTATTTTGGGCTATTTCTAGTACTGGATATCCCAACCAACCGAACTCAACACCTGGAACATAATGACGATTGACAGATAACAATTTAAATCTACTGGCATCACCCAAGCCCATAGTTGCATTAAATATAACAAGGGCTTGATCGCGATCTTTCGCCGTGAAGATAGTACGTGCCAAAGACGGTAAGATTATCTTTTCGTGCGATTCCGCAATTTCAATTTCAATTGTCGCGCCAGTCTCTTCTGCTTTTTTTATAACATGATATGCTGTCAAAACGCAACAATTACCAGGAGCATTCTTCGGGGTTGCTACTATTACACCACTTCCATAACCATTGCCAAGCGTTGAAACCTTGACAACATTCTTTAACATCATCTTCACTGCTTGATGCCAACCTAATTTTGCCATTGTATTCTTCCTTTCAAACTCTTTTCTTGCCCTTGCTGTATTCCCGCCGCTCTGACGTCGCCTTGCGGATCGATTCGAGAAGCCCAGGGATGATCTCCGCGCCCATCTTCGCCGCGGCGAAGGTCAGGCGTCCCGCATCCTTCAATGACGCGCCCGTCCAGAAGATTTCCTTCTGATCGACGATGATGAAGCGGTCGTGGCAGATTCCGCAGACGGTCTTCGTGAACTTGCCGCATTGCGCCCCGAACGCCTCGAAATCCGACTCCTCCAGTTCGCCGTTGGAATGCGTCACCAGCTCGATCTTCACGCCGCGCCCGCGCTTCGCCAACATGTCCAAGGTCGCCACGCCGGGATAGGCGTCAATCACGATCAGCTCCTTCTTCGCCCGGCGAATGAACTTGATCAGAAGCGACTTCGCGTCCCAGAACCTGTTCTGGTAGAAGATGCTCTGTAGCGGCGGCTCCTTCGTCTGCACGAAGAAATCGACCTTCTCTTCAAGCATAGAGATGCGTTCGTCATGTTTCGCAAAACGCCTGTCAACTTTGTCTTCCATCTGATTCAGGCGTACATTTACAGCATAACCCTTTAGGAGATACGACTTAAGGACTTGCGTTGACCACCGCCGGAACAATGTCGCATTGCGGCTGTTGACGCGATACCCTACGGCCAGAATCGCGTCAAGATTATAGAACATTGTATGGTACGACTGCTTGCCGTCATTACCCATATGTTCCAAAATGGAACATGTGTCTTCCCGTTCCAATTCACCGCTATTGTAGATATTGGAGAGATGCTTTGTTATCGCCGGCCTCTTGGTGCCGAATAGACTTGCAATCTGCGCCTGCGTCAGCCATACGGTCTCGTTCTCAAGCCGCACGTCCAGCCGCATCGTCTCGTTCGGCTGGTACACGACAATCTGATTCTCCGCGTTCGTCATTTCACCCCCCGCTTCAGTTGTGCGCCTCCATTCTCATCCTGCGCACGACGCCTATTGACCTCACATGGCTTATCGGGGATAATCTCCATGACGTTTTCGATTCTGCAGTCAAGGCTATTGCATATCCGGTCCAGAACCGACGCGGTGACACTTTCGCCACGAGACATTTTTGCAAGCGTGGCATGGGACACGCCAGAGACTCGATGCAGGTCTTTCCGCGTCATGTCTCGGTCTATCAGCAATTTCCAGAGGTTTTTATAGCACAAAGCCATCTCAGAACCTTTCATCGTCGAACGAACTGGCAAGCAGTTTATTATGTCTTCTTCGGAAAGTCAATGTGATGCAGAGCGAAATTTCACATCCGCGTAATTTCGCACAACTTGAGCGGTGGTTTGCTTGCAGCCGCCCGCTCCCCGAAAAAGAAACCATCCTCTTTGTTCATTCCGCCACCCTTGCCGCGAGACCCGCCTTCTTGCCCATGCCGTATTCCCGCCGTTCCGACGTCGCCTTGCGGATCGACGCGAGAAGTCCGGAGATGACCTCCGCGCCCAGTTTCGCCGCAGCGAAGGCCAGGCGTCCCGCATCCTTCAATGACGCGCCCGTCCAGAAGATTTCCTTCTGATCGACGATGATGAAGCGGTCGTGGCAGATTCCGCAGACGGTCTTCGTGAACTTGCCGCATTGCGCCCCGAACGCCTCGAAATCCGACTCCTCCAGTTCGCCGCTAGAATGCGTCACCAGCCAGCTGAATCTCGTCAATCAGCACATAGTAACGTCCTCGGCTATTGATACGCTCTTTGATATATTCATACAATGCCGAAGCGGACCGATACTGTTCGTTCTCCTTACGGTCTAGTTCAAGACGAATGATCTCGTCGTCAGTAATGCCACTGGATTTCAGATGAGCAACAAACAGGTTGAACAACAAATAGCTCTTGCCGGAACGACGCATACCAGCAATGACCTTGATCATCCCGTTCCACTTCCGGGAGATCAGCTGATTCAAGTAATAGTCGCGTCTAATCACCATTCCCATTGACCATTTTTGTGGTTCGCCACATTTTTTGTCCCTAGAGATTGTACCATATTCACTTCACTTATGTCGCCGAACTTCTGAAAGTTGCGGTTTTCCGCCGCGGCCCGTGTGCCGAAGTGGAGACCAATGTTGAACGGCTCGACATGAGACATGTCGAAACGCATGAAATCCAGGCGGTTGGTTCCGTGATACAGGGTCATCAATTGATTAACGAACGAACACGTCCGGTTCTTATTCGAGGACCAGATTCGTCGTCGTCTCCGTGTTGGATAGTTTACAAAATACCCCAATTTCGTTCCAGCGGGACCGATTCTAAAATCCACATCCTGGACATTGGCGCGAGCTAACATGACGCGACGGGCCGTCGCGTCTACGGGGCGAGACGAGCAGTAGGTGGACTTTGGACTTTGGTGTTCCAGGGTGGAGCCTGAAGGAGGAACAGGAACTCCAATGTCGGACGCCTAAAGTCCTAGGTCCGACATCCAACGTCCTCCGACGGAGATATCGAGGGAGACGTGGGCCGCTGCAAGATCACAATCCTGCCGGACGAACTGTCGTTATGCTCCCATCCGGCAACTGCCAGACGATCTTCCCATTAAGAGAGTAGACATTGGCAATGCCTTTGCGTCTATTCTCCTCCTGCGCAGCATGGACAGCCAGATTGCCGATCCGTGTCACCTTTTCCACTACTTCTGGCATATGCCCTCCATAAACAAATTGTATCGATCCTGAGCAACCACGCTTGTCGATCCATTACCATGCGCCACAAGCAACAGGTCATTGCCACCATTATAGTACAACATCCAATGATTGGCCAAAGGCGCATAAAGAGAAACAAAGTTAGACTTGCTTCGATCATAACGTCTTCGTACGTCATCTGCGGGAACGTCATGCCCACCATTCTGGACACGTACTCGGATTCGTTCAAGACAGAACTCGGGAGAATCGACGTAAACATAGGCGATCGTCACATCATAGCCCAGATTCTTGGCCCGATTGACCATTGCCACGTAACCAGCACCAGACAACGTCGATTCAATGGCAAACGACACTTCTTTGTCCAACAATTCATCAATTCGCCGCAACGTCTCCCGACCTGCAGAAATTTTCGCCGAAGGAGGATCCGCAGGATTCAATTCTCGAGCAATGTCATCAGGATTAACATAGACGATGCCCTCAGAAGGCAAAAGCACCTTTGAAATCGTACTCTTGCCGCTCCCATTGGCACCTGCGAGAATGTACAATTGCTTCATTTGCGGTTAGTATACCATATTTCGCACAAAGATTCCCGTCGCGGATTGTCCGACGGGCCGAGCCAAACTGAAAGCGACTTCGCCGCGGAGCGATCCGAAGCGCAGGGACGCGGCGCGCGGACGGTATGGCAGGATCGACAGGATTGCGCGGGGTTCTGGGGAGTCCCGTTCATCCTGTCATCATGTCATCCTGTTTTGATGTAGGGCATGTGGAGCCGTGGGCGCGGGCGGAAAAGAGACCGAGCAACCAGGAACCAGAGATGAGCGACCAGCGACCAGTAGCCTCGAGACATGCATGCGGAGCGGCTGACGTGCACAGGCGCAGTTTCTGGTTTCTGGGCACTGGTGGACGGTTCCTGGTTATTGGCGCGCTCCAGGGGCGTGGCGCGTGCTGTCATTCGAGAGATCAGGCATGGGCATCCTCCTTTGCCGTGTCGATGCGCGCGATGAGGTCGTTGGCCCAGGCGACGGCTTCGTCGACCGTGGGAAGGACGGGAAGATCCCCTTTCTGGGCCTCATAGACGATCTCCCATTTCTCGTTCTTCATGACGCGCGTCGGCCAGGGCTGGCACTTGCGATAGGCGAAGAGCTTCCGGCAGATCGCGCGGGTCGTGACGAAGTCGGGCTGGGCGTGCGCCAGGATCAGCTGCAGGTCAATGAGGTCATGCGCCCGGTCACTGTTCCATGCGCAACGCAACCGCCCGGATGTCGGACTGTGCGTAGCGAAGAATGCTGCGGTTCAGGTTATTCCTTGAATTTGGCAGCTTCTTCATTTGTCAGCAAGCCCTTCTCGCACGCCCGTTGGGCGGCTTCGGCAATTCGCGTCCGCTCGACCATCCCTTCGTCCCAGGCCGTCCGCAAGGCCTGGACAACCGGCTCGGAACGGATTCCCTCGTATTCCACGCAGTCGCATGTCTTGCGGTCGGCAAGCACGACGCCTTTGGGCAGACGGCGGCGGCAGCGCACCGGCGTTCCGACATAGACGAGGTTCGGATTCGTCGGGCACAGCCGGAACATCGCAAGGACGGACGCGCCGCGCAGATACCCCGACGGTCCGACCTGCGCGACCGTGTGCGCATAGACGTCGTTCTGGCCGAAGACATGATGCTTCACCCGATAGACGCCATGACCGAGACGCGTCAGGGCGCCGCGATTGGACATCGTGACGAGATGCTGTTTCGGCACTCCCAAAACAGCGGCCTCCTGCGTCGTGATCACACCATAGTGATCCGCCGCATAGTCCCAGATATCGGTATAGACGTCTTTTTTCATGTCATTAGTAATACAGTTCGTATTACTTTTGACCAAAGTATATCAAACCAACCTGGAGAGAGTCAATGGACCAACTCGCCTTTGACTCAATGTATTCCGCTTCGGAGCGTTCCGTAGTGCGGGGCCGCGTTACGCGGGCGGTGACGGAACAGGACGGCTGGATGGGCAGGATTGACAGGATCGCGCGGGGCTTCGGGAAATCCCGTTCATCTTGTCATCCTGTGTTTTGATGCGGGGCGTGCGGGGCCGTGGGCGCGGGTTGGATTCCACTGTCGGTGTCCGTCCGCGTCTGTCGGTCTGTCCGTGGTTCAGCGCCGCAGGCAGACGGCGCCCCACGGGCCCGGCGCGCGACCCAAGCGCGGGGGGGCGCGTGCGGGGCCGTCGGTTCACACGCGCCGGGGGCCGGCGCGCAACCCAAGGCAGGGGGATGCTACCAGGACCAGTTGGTGTTCCAGGGCGAGACGATCGGGCGGCCGGCCGTGCCGAAGGGGCCGACGGGGGTGACGCGGAAGTGGAGGCGCGCGCCGGAGGGGATGTCCTCGCGCGAGCCCACCGTGCAGGACCCCGTCTCGCCGATACGGCCGGGCGCGAGGAAGTAGCGGTCCGCGAAGACGCGTTTCGTTTTCGCGACGTAGTCGACGGTGCTGCCCTGCACGACCGTCTCGACGATGTACTCCTGCACGCGCGCCGGGTCGGGTCCGCGGAGCGCCGCGGGGAACGTCGCGTAGAACTGGTGCTCGAGCACGCCGTCGCGCCGCGGCTGGTTCTCCTTCCACGAGAGCTCCGCGACGGCGCCTTCCGGGAACTCCGGTGCGACTTCGCGCGCGGCCTGCGCGGCGAAGGTCCACGGCATGTTGTCCGCCGTGACGGGCAGCGGGATCGTCCAGTCCGCGTCGACGCGTTCGGCATGCGCAACGTCCCAGCGCTCGACGACGATGCGGTCGGCATAGACATTGAAGATCATCGCGTGGTGCCCGTCCGTCGACATCTGCGCCTGGTGCTTGACCTCGCCGGAGCGCGCCTCGCCGTTCTCGCGTCCGTACGGCAGGCCCGTGTAGCAGAGGGACGCGGGGCAGAGCGCGGTGAACGAGCCCTGCCAGAGCGCGTGGCCGTCGGTGAACGGGTAGTGCGAGTGGCCGGAGATCGAGACGGCGTTCGTGAAGGCGGAGAGCGCCGTCGTGGAGTTCCCACCGTCCGCGCCCCAGGCCCAGCTGCCGAACACGGTGTTCCGCGGATGCGGGTGCTGGACGTGGAAGAACGGCTTCGCGCCGGCGAGCTCGGACGCGTGGGCCGCGAGGAACGCGGGCGACTCGACCGCCTCCTTCCCCCAGTGCACGCCGACGAACTTGTAGCCCTTCACGTCCTTGACGTAGACGTCGGAGTAGTCCTCGTCGAACGCCTCCCGCCACGCGGCCGCGCGGTCCGTCTGGACGTAGCGATCGTCCGCCGCGGTCCCGTCCTGCGGACCTAAGACGTCGTGGTTGCCGTAGACGAAGACCTTCTCGACCGGCCTGCCGGAATCGTCCCTGTTCCCGGGGAACACCTCGCGCCACGCGTCGCCCGTGACCTTCAGCTCGGAGCGGAGGCCCGTGTTCGCGATGTCGCCCGCGATCACGACCGCGTCCACGCCCCGCGCCTTGAACTGGCGGAACGCCAGCTTCAGATAGTAGTCCGAGTTCGCGTGCCGCGAACCGTCCGTGGCGGCGTGCGTGACATGCACGTCCGCGAGCACGCCCACGCGCAGCGGCGGCGTGTCGGCGTCCGCCGCCTCCTGCGCGGCCTTCGCGGCGAGGGACGCGGGGACGGAGCAGCCGGACGGCAGGGCGACGCGCAGGCCGAGGTACTTCAGCGCGGAGTCCGGGCCGAACCCGTACTGGTTGCCCGGCGCCGAGCCGCCGCTGTAGTTCCACCAGGACCCGCCCTTGGCGAGACGGAGGTTGTTCGTCGCGCTGTTCGGTCCGACCGGATCGACCTGCGGAGTGGCGTCCAGGTCGGCAAGGCCGTCCCATTCGAGGCACCACTCGTAGACGTTGCCGCACATGTCGTAGAAGCCCCACGCGTTCGGTTCCAGCGAGCCCACGTCGCCCGTGCCGCCGGCGGAGGGGTCGACGTCCGCGGGCGGATTCTCGCTCCAGCCCTTGCCGTCCTCCCAGAAGCGGGCATAGGCCGCCAGGCCGTTCTGGTTGGCGGACGACCCCGCGCGCGCCGCGTGCTCCCACTGCGCGGTCGTCGGCAGGTCGAACGCGAGGCCGGTGCGCGCGCGCAGGCGCGCCAGGAAGGAGTCCGGCCCGACCTGCGCGTGTCCGTCGGCCGGCCAGCGTCCGCCGCGGACCTCCGTGTACGTCGCGCATTCGACGGGCCGCGTGTCGCCGAGGAAGTAGGCGGGGCAGGCGCCGCCGCTCACGAGCTCCCACTGCTTCCGCGTGACTTCGAAGACGCCAAGATAGTAGCCCTCGGTCAGCGTGACGGGATGCGGCGTCATCGCGCGGATGCCGGTCGTGTTGTAGTTGTTCTGCCAGCCGTGCACGAACGTCTCCGCGCCGCCGTGCGCCGCCGTCCATTCGCGGGACGTCGTCGCGGGCACGCGCCGCAGCACGAGGTGCGTCGTCTTGTAGAGGTCGGCGTTCACCTCGGACGCGAAGGACGCGTCCCGGTACGTGGCCGCGCCGGTCCCGAGATCCACGTCGAGATACGTGCCGTCGTTCTCCGCCTCCACGTAGGGATGGTACGTCAGGTCGGCGAGCGCGCGGCCGGGAATGTCCTTCATCGGATCCCACACGACGTGCGCGACGCCGGCGCGGATGCGCCCGTCCTGCTCGAGCTGCGCGGCGGTCCGGCGCGCGACCTCCCCGGTGGCGTTCGAGACGACGAGTCCGAAGAGTCCGGCCTGCGCGTTGGCGGGCGCCGTCACGTTGAACGTCACGTCGACGAGACGGCTCCACGGCTTCCGCTGCGTTCCCGTGGCGGGCCCTAGCGTCCAGTTCGGCGCGCCCCACGCGAGACACGAGACGAGTCCGGCGGCGACGCACGCGGCGATCGAATTGCGGATGTTCACTTCACCACCTCCCCGGCGTCGAGACAGACCCGGAGGCCCGTCGTGACCCTCGCCTTCCACCCGTCGAGCTCGCGGTACACCGCCGTGCTCCGTTTCGCGTACTCCCACCAGCATCCGCCGCGCACGATGCGCCAGGGATCGGAATAGGACGGCCCCGTCGGATCGGTCTGGAGGCCGGACGCGTACTTCACGCTCGCGTCGCTGGCCATGGATGCGTCCAGGCAGAACTCCTGCACGTTGCCGAGCATGTCGTAGAAGCCCCAGGCGTTCGGCGCGTACGAGCCGACCTTCGCCGTGGCGCCGCCCGCCGCCCGGATCTCCGCCCGGTACGCCTCGTTCGTCAGCTGCTCCGTCGTGTAGCCCATGTCGCTCCAGTTGTTCCAGTAGCGGCCGATCGCCTTCGCGTCGGACGCGTAGCGGATGCCGGTCGTCCCCGCGCGGCACGCGAACTCCCACTGCGCCTCGGTGGGCAGGTCGAACGCGAGGCCGGTGCGGTAGCGCAGGCAGCCGAGGAACGTGTTCCCGTGCACGGCATGTCCGTCGTCGGGCCAGTTGAAGCCGGCGCCGTTCGAACCGCGGACCTCAGTCATGCCCACGGACTCGATCGGCCGCGTCGGACGGTCGTCCGGCTGCGTGTACCAGCCCTTCCACGAGCCCCAGAGGTCCCGCCACTGCTGCTGCGTGACCTCGAAGACGCCGAGGTAGTAGCCGCGCGTGAGGCGGACCGGATGCCGCGGCTTCGACCGGGACGGCGCCTCGACGCCCGTGCCGTTGTCCGTGCTCGTGAAGCCGTCCTCGAGCCCCATGTAGAAGAAGTCGTCGCCGCCGCTCATCGCCTTCCACGTGTCAGACGTCGTGGCGGGCACGTAGCGGAGCGCGAGCTTGTGCAGCTTGTACGCGTCGGCGTTGACCTCGTTCGCGAAGTCGAGCCCGCGGAACGTCTTCGCGCCCGTCTCCAGGTCGACGACCAGGTACGGGGGCGCATCGCACGGCTTCGCGACGGGATAGTAGCGGGCCTTCGGGAAGGCCTCGCCGGGATGATCCACCGTCGGGTCCCAGGTGAGGCGCACGTAGCCCTCGCCGAGCGCGACCGCCTCGCCGCCGACGAGGGACGCGGCCGAGACGGACACCGCCTCGTTCCCGTTCGAGACCACGAGACCGAACGTGCAGCACCCCGCGCCGCGCGCGTGAAAGTCGATGTCGACGGTGCCGTCCCAGGGACGCCGCTGCCGCGCGCGCACGTCCGAAACCGTCCACTCCGCGGCGCCTGCCGCGAGAGCGCCCAGCGCCAGAAGCGCCACCATTCCGAACTTCGTCTTCATGTGAACCTCCCTAGCGAATCGCGATCGCAAGCCCCGCGTGGTCGAACCGGACGTCCGCCTCGCGCGTGGAGCCGTCCGCGAACGTGAGCGTGAGATGCCACGTGTCGGACCCGAAGTCGCGCCGCCGCGCGGGCACCGCGCCCCAGGCCGCCGTCGCCGTGACGTTCGTCTCCGCGCCGGTCTTCGCGTTCCGCGCCGCGAGCCGGGCGCCCGCGGCCGCGTTCGTCCAGGCGGCGTCGTACGGAATGAGCGCGTCGCCGCGGTACGCCCACGTACCCGTGCGGTCCGGCGCGCGCACGTCGTCCTCGAGCTTCGCCGCCGCGTAGAGGCGCGCCTTCATCTCGGGCGCGACCGGCGCCGTGCCGTCCGTGAACGTGAGCGCGAGGTCGAAGGCCGTGCCGTCGCCCGGCGGGAGCTTGAGCTCGAAGGCCGTCGCCGGCTTCGGCAGCGTCGCCTCGGCCGTGACGGACGGGCCCGTCGCGACGAGCTTCACGTGCGTCGCCGTGTCCGCGGCCCAGCTCCAGTCCCAGGTCGCGGCGTAGACGCCGCCCGTCACCGTCGACCAGTGCGGGTGGTCGCCCGGCACCGCGTCCACGACGTCCGCCGAGGCGGCAATCCCCAATAGGACCATCGTACAGAACACGCATGCGTTCATCGTTTACCTCCCATGTCCGAGAAATCTCCTTCGAAACCTGCGGTCTTCTCCTGGCGGGGCGGGACGCCCCGGCCTGTGAAAGGCCCTAGCGGAAGATCGCGATCGTGCCGGGCGAGATGGCCTCAAGCGCGCCGGGGCCCGTCACGAATTCGGGATGGGTCGCGGCGTCGATCGTGCGGAAATAGAGGTTCCCGTCGTAGGTGACGGGGCCGCACTTCGCCG
>JAEDMC010000032.1 GCA_016303225.1 Kiritimatiellia bacterium | reverse complement strand
AAGTGAGCTTATGAGGACGCCGGCTGACAAGACGATCACCCTGACCTTCTACTCGCATCCGATGAAGGACCTGAAGATGCGGTGGAAGGCGCAGCTTGTCTTTGCGGCCGGCTCGACCGACGCGTCGTTCGCGACGCTGACCGTCGCGGACGGCGAGGGCACGCCCGTCAAGGCGGGCGTCTTCTCCTTCGCCGGCGCCGACACGAAGATCAAGGACGGCGAGGGCAAGCTCCTCTGCGGCGATTTCGTGAAGGGCAAGCACGAGCCCGGCATCTGGCTCTACCGCAAAGGCCAGGCGCCCGTGCCAGGCGCGCTCACATTTGAATGAAGAATTAAGAACTGAGAATTGAGAATTACGGGGAGCAGAAGGTCAGGCGCGATGAGCGATGAAGAATGGCTTGGGCTGGTGAAGGCCGGGAAGGACGAGGGATGGAAACTCGTCTGGGAACGGGTCATCGTCCCGGAGTCGAAGAGCCTGCGGTCCGCGGAGCTCATGAAGAAGTATTCGCTGACGGACGGCGACCTCATGGGCATGCTCTACGAGGAGATGATCGGACGGAAGAAGATCGATCTCTTCCGCGGGGAGGGAAGCTTCGAGGGCTGGCTCAAGCGCTACGTGCGCGGTTTCATCCTGAACGCCAATCCGAACAAGCACGGCGAGATCTCGATCGAAGGGGCGCATCCGGACGCCGACAACGGGCAGACGGAGATGGTGTTGCCGACTGAGGACAAGAAGGTGCTGATGAAGGACGTGTGGCTCACCACGCACTGGTGCTTCCATGACCTCTGGCAGTCGGACCCCGAGCGAGCGTACGTGCATCTTCTGAAGACGCGCTATCACCTCTCAAGCGACGAGGTGCGGGATTTCCTCGACGTCTCGTCGTCCGCGAACGTGGACCAGATCTTCTCCCGCGCCGTGAAATTCATGCGCGCCGCCTGGCCCAAGCACGACAAGCGCAGTTAAGGGCAGGTGGGCTTGGGTCGATGACGATGTGCTATAATACCACCAATTATGAAAGACTGTCGCGAAGAGTGGTTTGATGCGGAGAAGAAGGTCGCGGTGACGATTGTCGACGTGACGAGTGCGGCGCAGGAGCTGGCGCGGGGACACCTCGCCGGACCGACCGCGGCGCATTATCTGACGGAGGCGCTGGCGTCCGTGGCGCTTTTGGGCGGCGAGATGTCCGAAAAGGACGAAACCGTCATCCTGCAGGCGAAGTGCTCCGGTCCGCTCGGTGGCTACAACGTCGAGTGCACGGCTGCGGGGACGCTCCGCGGCTATACGGAGAAGAAGGTCCTGGACGGCTTTGACGGACTCGGCAAGCCGAAGGACCGCATGGTGCTCGGCGACCAGCAGATCCAGGTGACGAGGTCCGTCCCCGGCCGGATCCTCTCGCAAGGCATCTCGACGTCGCTGGACGGCTATTTCGCCGGCTCCCTGCAGCGGAAGGCCTGTCTCAAGGTCGAGGCGGCGGTGAGCGACGAGGTGGAGATTCTCGAGGCGCGCGGAGTTCTCGTCGAGGACCTGCCGGACGCGAAGGGTCCGATGGTCTGCTGCAAGACGGACGAACTCAAGTCGCTCGCGGTCGCTTCGCGGAATGTCCTGAAGCAGCTCGGACTCGACAAGGCCGAACTCAAGCGGACGACGCCGTTGAAGTTCGCCTGCCGCTGTTCGCCCGACCGTGCGGTCGCGATGCTCGCGGCGTTGAGCGAAGAGGAGCGCAAGTCGCTTCCGCCGACCATCGACATCACCTGCCACATGTGCGGCAAGACCTTTACCGTCAAGGTTTAAACACAGAGGCACGGAGACGCAGAGGCGTATGGAAAGAAGAGTTGTCGTCGAGATCGATCTGAAGGCGCTGGTGCGGAACTATCGCAAGATCGCGGCGCACGTGAAGCCGGCACAGGTGTTGTGCGTCCTCAAGGCGAACGCCTACGGCCTTGGCGTCGCCGACTACGTAAAGGCGCTCGCGTCGGCGGGCTGCACGATGTTCGGCGTTGCCGAGCCGTATGAGGCGCTGGAACTTCTGCGGGTCTTGGCGCCGGCCGGAAGTTCTGTCAATTCTAGAAAGGCCGGAGCAACTGAAGTTCAGATGCTTTCGAGCGTCTTGCCCGACGAGGTCGAGCCGATGGTGAAGGCGGGCGTCATCCTGCCGGTCATTGACGTGGCGACGGCGAAGCTCATCAGCGCGGCGGCGGTGAAGGCGAAAGTCGTCGCGAAGGTTCACTTCAAGCTCGACACCGGCATGGGCCGGCTCGGCATCCTCGCGAAGGATGCGCTACAGGTGATGCGCGAGGTGAAGAAGCTCCCGAACCTCGATTGCGAAGGCGTCTTCTCGCACTTTCCGATGGCGTACGATCCGAAAGATCCATTCACGAAGCGGCAGATCAAGATCTTCAAGTCGATTGTGGCGGCGGCGGAGAAGGAGGGCTTCAAGTTCAAAAAGGTCCACATCTCCGCGTCGGACGGCATCAACAACTTCCCGGAGACGGCGAAGAAGCCGTTCACGGTCGTCCGCACGGGCATCAACCTGCACGGCAGTTTCGATCCATACGGGCGGAAGGCGCTTAAGGTCGAACCAGTCCTCAGCCTCAAAACCCGCGTCGCGCAGGTGCGCGAGCTCCCCGCCGGGACGACGCTCGGCTACGGGCGCACCTGGTGCCTCAATGCGCCGACGAAAGTGGCGACGATTTCCGCCGGCTATGCGGACGGCTTGCCGCTTGCGCTCACCAACTGCGGATTCGTTTTCATCGGTGGCAAGCGCTGCAAGATCATCGGTCGCATTTCGATGGACTACACGACCGTAGACGTCTCGGGAGTTCCGAACGTCAAGCCCGGAGATGAAGTCGTTTGCTTCGGTAAGTGCGGAAAAGATTCAATTACCCCCGACGATTGGGCGGCTTTGAAGGGGACGCATGCCTACGACATCATCTGCAGCCTCGGCAATCGTGTTCAAAGAATCGCAATAGGTTGAGTGTTGTCGGACACTTTGACCGTAACATTTTGATATAATAGTCCGTAATATGGCGAAAGATTACGGAGATACCAGCATTAAGACGCTGGATCCGGTGACGCATATTCGTATGCGTCCCGGTATGTACGTTGGCGAGCCCGGGACGGGCGCGATGTACCATGATTGCATTTACATCCTGATGAAGGAGGTCATCGACAACTCGGTTGACGAGTTCGTGATGGGGCAGGGCAAGCGGATTGACGTCAACGTCAACTATGACACGGGCGAGACGTCGGTTCGGGACTACGGACGCGGCATTCCGCTCGGCAAGGTGGTGGACTGCGTCAGTCAGATGAATACGGGCGGCAAGTTCAATTCGGACAGCTTCCAGTTCTCCGCCGGCATGAACGGCGTCGGCACGAAGGCCGTGAACGCGCTTTCCTCCTTCTTCGAGGTGCGGTCGTTCCGCGACGGCGAGTATTCCGAGGCGTATTTCGAAGAAGGTCAACTGAAGTCGCAGAAGCGCGGCAAGCAGAAGACGGCCGAGAAGAACGGCACGTTCATCCGCTACAAGCCGGACGTGAAGGTGCTGAAGAGCTTCAAGGTGCGCGAGGAGCACGTGCTCCGCCGCATGAAGATGTACTGCTACGTCAACGCGGGCCTCACGATCGTCCTGAACGGACAGGAGATCTGCTCCGACCACGGTCTCGCCGACCTCATTGCGGACGAGGCGCAGTTCGAGAAGCTCTACGCGCCGTTCCACATCAAGACGAAGCAGTTCGAGATCATCTTCACGCATACGAACCGCTTCGGCGAGGAGTACCACTCGTTCGTGAACGGACAGTACACGACGGACGGCGGCACGCATCTGAGCGCCTTCAAGGAGTCGCTCACCAAGGCGCTCAACGAGTTCGACTCGAAGAAGAAGTTCGACGGCGACGACATCCGCGACGGTCTCATCGGCGCGGTGTCGCTCAAGATCATGAATCCCGTGTTCGAGGGCCAGACCAAGATCAAGTTCGTGATGAACGACATCAAGGGCGAGCTCGTCAACGAGATGAAGAAGGAGATTCTCGCGGCGCTGCACCGGTCGTCGTCTGAAGCGGAGAAGCTCGTCAAGAAGATCGAGGAGACGGGCAAGATCCGCTCGCAGCTCAACACGATCAAGAAGCAGGCGCGCGAGCGCACGCAGGCGACGAGCGTGCGCGTTCCGCAGCTGAAGGACTGCAAGAACCACCTGAAGCTCGACAAGATCGAGAAGAAGACGGGCAAGCCCGAGGGCAGCGAGACGATGATCTTTCTGACGGAGGGACAGTCCGCGGGCGGCACCCTGGGCAACGCGCGTGACGCCTTGAACCAGGCGGTCTTCTTCCTCCGCGGCAAGCCGCTCAACACGTTTGGCGTCGGCAAGGAGGTGCTGTACAAGAACGAGGAGTTCTTCAACCTCATCAAGACGCTGGGCATCGAGGACACGCTCGACCATCTCCGCTACGGCAAGGTCATCTTCGCGACCGATGCCGATGTGGACGGCCTGCACATCCGGATGCTCCTGTCGACGTTCTTCATGCGCTTCTACCGTCAGCTCATCACCGACGGCCGCGTCTACATTCTGGAGACGCCGCTCTTCCGTGTCCGCAACAAGAAGGAGCAGTACTACTGCTTCTCCGAGAAGGAGCGCGACGACGCGCAGAAGAAGTGCGGCAAGGGCTGTGAGACGACGCGCTTCAAGGGCCTCGGCGAGCTGAACGCCAAGGAGTTCAAGGACTTCATCGGTCCCGACATGCGCCTCACGCCGGTCACCTGCTCCGACGACGTCGATGTCGAGAAGACGATCAAGTTCTACATGGGCGCGAACACGCCCGAGCGCAAGGACTACATCATGGATTCGCTTGTGTGCGATTCGAGTGAGTTCTGAGTTGGCAGAGGGTAGTTGGTAGAAAGAGGTAGATTTAAGGACATGGGAAAGAAAGAAGAAAGTCAGCCGCCGAGCTTGTTCGACAACCTCGAGTTCTTTGCTTCGCCGGAGACGCAGCAAAAGGAGGCGAAGGCGAAAGGGGAAGGCGGGAAGAAGCCGAAGACGGAGGCCGAGGAGGCGCCGAAGCCGTTTGCCGAGGCGGCGAAGAAGGGCTTGACCGGACGGGGGCCGATGCAGGAGCTTTACGACTTCAACTTCCGGCAGTATTCGGCGTATGTCATCTGCTCGCGCGCGATCCCGGCGGTGGAGGACGGCCTGAAGCCCGTGCAGCGGCGCATCATGCATTCGCTGTGGGAGAAGGACGACGGCCGGTACACGAAGGTTGCGAACATCGTCGGCCATGCGATGCAGTACCATCCGCACGGCGACGCTTCGATCGGCGACGCGATCTGCGTTCTCGCGAACAAGCTCTGGGGCGAGGGACGCGGCTATCTCATCGACGGACAGGGTAACTACGGCTCCCTCTACACCGGGATGAAGCACGCGGCGACCCGTTACATCGAGTGCCGGCTCACCGATCTTGCGCGCAAGGAGGTCTTCAACAAGAAGACGACGGCTTTCGTGCCGAACTACGACGGACGCAAGGAGGAGCCCGTCTATCTGCCGGCGAAGATTCCGCTCCTCCTGATGCTTGGCGCGGACGGCATCGCGGTCGGCCTCTCGACCTCGATCCTGCCGCACAACTTCATCGAGCTTCTCGAGGCGGAGATCGCGATCATCCAGAAGAAGCCCTTTGAGGTCTATCCCGACTTCCAGCTCGGCGGCGTCATGGACGTCAGCGAGTATCAGGACGGCCTCGGCAAGGTCAAGGTGCGCGCGCAGATCGACTCGTCCGAAAAGGGCAAGCTCGTCATCACCGAGCTTCCGTGGGGCGAGACGACCGATTCGATCGCGGAGTCGATCGAGGACGCGATCAAGAAGAAGAAGGTCGCGGTCCGCAAGATTCACGACCTGACGAGCGACAAGGTCCGCATCGAGCTCGAGCTCCAGGCGGGCGCGAGCGCCGAGAAGACGATGACCGCTCTTTACGCATTCACGACGTGCGAGAAGTCGCTCGCGTCCAGGCCGATCGTTCTGCAGGACGGACGTCCGAGGCTGATGAGCGTCACGGAGATCCTGAAGTGCAACGTCGACCGCCTCATGGCGCTCACGAAGCGGGAGCAGGAGATCCGGCTGCAGGAGCTCGACGACCTCTTCCACGCCCGCACGCTTGACCGCATCTTCATCGAGGAGCGCATTTACAAGCGCATCGAGACGCAGAAGACGATGGAGGGCATCCAGGCGACGGTGAAGGACGGCTTCAAGCCGTTCCGCAAGGAGCTTCGCCGGGACGTCACCAACGACGACGTCGAGCGGCTCTTGAAGCTGCAGATCCGCCGCATCTCGCAGTTCGACATCGACAAGAACCGCCAGGAGATCGACACGATCCGCAAGGAGGAGAAGGATGTTCAGGACAACCTCGTCCATCTCCGCGCGTTCGTGGTGAAGTACCTGAAGGGGCTCGTCAGGGAATACGCGAAGAAGTATCCGCGCCAGACGCGCGTGTCGAAGGGCGTGTTCAAGGAAGTGGACGTTCGCCAGCTCACGGCGAGCGAGCTCACGATCCGCTGGGACAAGGAGAACAACTACGTCGGCAGCGGTCTTCGCGGGGGCGACGAGCTCTTCAAGTGCTCCTCGCTGGACGAGCTCGTCCTCGTCTGGAAGGACGGACGTTTCCGCAAGGTGCAGCCCGAGGACAAGATCTTCGTCGACAAGGACCTTCTGCGGGTTCTCCGCTACGATCAGGAGAAGGATCGCGACACGCGCGACTTCACCTGCATCTACGAGGAGGGCAGCTATGGCTTCAGCTACATCAAGCGCTTCACCTTCGGTGGTCTCATCCGCAACAAGGACTATCGCCTTGCGCCGGAGAAGCCGAAGGCGAAGATCGTCCTCTTCGAGGAGGGCTGCGGCGAGACGCTGTACGTGAAGTACAAGCCGGCGAAGGGGCAGAAGATCCACCAGCAGCATTTCCGTCCGCTCGAGCTCGCCGACCGCGTGAACCGCGAAACCGGCAAGACCGAGAAGAAGCCTGTCGTCGAGATTCGCTCGGCCGGCGCAAAGGGCAAGCAGCTGACGACTAAGCCCATCGCCCGAGCGAGCTTCTCGAAGGGTTCGTGGTGGGACGACAAGGAGCCGCCGTCCAAGGGCGTGCTCGACTGACTTGCTGTCAGCGGAAGACGGCGTTCAGGTGGCTGGCGTCGTAGAAGCCGCATTCGATCGCGATGAGGAAGATGATGAATAAGATAGGAACTTTAATTGCCGCTGTCGCAATCGTGGGATGCTTCGCTCGCCCTAAAGCGCCAGTCGACACGGAAACGACACTTGTCGAGGCCGAGGCGTTTGCCGATCTCGGCGGCTGGTCCGTCGACCAGCAGTTTATGGACCAAATGGGCTCGAGCTATTTGCTTGCTCACGGCCTCGGGCATCCCGTAGCCGACGCAAAGACCCGCGTCGCCCTCCCGACAGCAGGCAAATACCGCCTTTGGGTGCGGACGCGCGACTGGGTCGCGCCGTATGGCGCGGGACAGTTCCAGGTCCTTGTCGATGGCGCCATCGTCGGAACCTTCGGCAAAGGCGGAAGCGGCGCGTGGGA
The DNA here is from genome assembly GCA_016303225.1 of Kiritimatiellia bacterium. Classification (GTDB taxonomy): domain Bacteria; phylum Verrucomicrobiota; class Kiritimatiellia; order RFP12; family UBA1067; genus UBA1067. The sequence goes on along the minus strand of JAEDMC010000032.1, from coordinate 12,217 downwards.
CTGGTGGGACGGCGGCATTGTCACGGTCGCCTCCGTGCCGACGGAAGTCGTACTTCGCGACCTGACGGGCTTCGAGGGTCGTGTGGACGCGCTCTGCTTCTCGCGCAATCTCGCGGGAGCGGCACCGCCGAACGGCAAGGACTTCGCTTGGCGCCGTCAGGCGCTCGGCTATCCCGAGCAGGCTCCCTCGGCTGGTTCGTTCGACTTTTGCGTCGTCGGCGGCGGCTTCGCGGGCATGTGCGCCGCAGTCGCGGCGGCGCGCGAAGGACTTTCGGTCGCTCTTGTCCAAGACCGCCCAGTGTTCGGCGGCAACGGTTCTGAGGAGTGCCGCGTCATTCCGCAGGGCAAGTGGGGTAACGGACCGTTCCCGAAGAACCGCAACATTATGGAGGAAATCCGTGCGCTCATACCGAAACACCAGGGCCCTGCGTATGATGACAACTACAAGCCCGATTCCGCCGCGTGGGATCGTTGGTTGCGGGCGGAGAAAAATCTGACGGTGCTTGCGTCGCAACGCGCGACTTCGGCGGAGACGAAGAACGGACGCATCATGCGCATCATAGTCCGCGACATCCGCACAGGGAAAGAACAATCAGTCTCGGCAACGATCTTTGCCGACTGCACGGGAGATGCCGCGTTGGCCGAGGCCGCCGGGGCCGAGACGATGTGGCAGGCGCGCTATGCTCTCAAGGAGGGCCTGGGCAGTTCCACATGGTGGGCCGCGAGCAACCGGTGCGAGGATGTTTCGTTTCCGTCATTACCGTGGGCCTGTAGGGTCGAGGACGAACTTGACGCGCTCACGCCCGCAGAAACGAAGTTTGATGTTGTCGACGGCGGTAGCTGGAGCTGGGAGACCGGCTTCTATCGCGACCCAGTGCGGGATGGCGAGGACATCCGCGACACCATGCTACGCGGCATCTGGGGTTGGTGGGACTTTGCGAAGAACCGCAGCCCGAAGAAGGCGAACTATGCGAAGATGGAAATCTATCAGATGGGGTACATTCTCGGCAAGCGTGACGCACACCGCATTATCGGCGACTATATCGTGACCGAGGAAGATCTCGTACAGCACAAGGTTTATCCCGATGGTGTCGTGGACACAACCTGGTTCATAGACCTTCACACGCCGCATGGCGAGTTTCGCACGGCCGGTTGCACGGATTCGGTGAAAATTCAAAGTTATCCGATCCCGTATCGCTGCTTCTATTCGCGCGACATCGCAAATCTCTTCATGGCCGGCAAGGACATCTCTGGCACCTATCGGGCGATGGCCTCGTTTCGCGTGCAGAACACGACGGCGCAGATGGGATCGATGGTCGGCAAAGCGGCGTCACTGTGCGTCCGAAACGGATGGACGCCGCGTGAGCTCGGACGCGACCACTTCGACGCTCTGAAGGCAGCGTTGGAAAAATAATTATCGGGAGTTTCCATTGAAGACAAGCAGAATCAGTGCCCTCTGTAGAACTAATCGTTCGCAAAAACCATGTTTACCTTTTCAATCGGCAGGCAGTCACATTTTCTTCAGGAGTCAGCGAGTCTGCATGCGGAGTCCCTCGGTCTCGGCAAGGGTGATTTCGCCGCGGCGGGGGAGAACATCTCGTGGGTGCTGACGCGGATGGTGGTGAAGATGAACCGCTATCCGGTCTGGGAGGACGAGCTCACGGTCGAGACTTTTCCGCGCGGTGGACGCAAGATCGTCGCGTGGCGTGACTTTGAGGTGAAGGATGCGAAGGGGCAGACTTTCGCCGGCGACGAAGTCCGCGTTGAAACTGCCGCGTCGGACGGCTTTACCTATCACCGTGTCTCCGCGCCAGACGGCAAGGACCACATCGTCGAGCGAACGAAGGGCTGAATTGCCAATACCCTCCACATCGACGACCTTGCTCAATCAACTTGCCGCGGATTCGCAGCATGCGCGGTGGACGGAGTTCGTCACGCGCTACCGCCCGATGATGGAGGCGTATATGCGTGAGCGGTTTCCGTCCGTCGAAGCTGATGAAGCGATTGCCGAGACGCTGATTGCACTCGTTGATGTCTTCGGAAGCTATCGCTACGATCCGGAGGAGACGGGGCGGTTTCACAATTACCTGACCGGTGTTCTGAGACACAAGGCGCTTCGGCTTCATAAGCAAGCGCAGCGGGAGCGGAGCCTGCGCGAGCGAGCCGCGGAAGAACCGAAGGAGCCGTCGGACGATCCCGAGGAGGAGAATTACCGTCAGTCGCTTTTTGACATTGCGGTTCGTCAGTTCTTTGACGACGAGACGATTGCGCCGCGGACGAAGGAGATCTTCCGCCGGACTGCAATCAAAGGCGAGTCGCCGGAGACGGTGGCGCAGTCGTTTATGATGGAGCGCCATGCGGTCGATCAGATCAAGAGCCGGTCCATTGCAAAGTTGCGCACAATCGTCGGGGCGCTGGAGAAAGCTGATGACTGACGAGGAGATTTCAAATCGGCTTTCGAGTTGTGCGCTCGCTGAAAATCGCGGCACTTTTGCCGCGGGGACGCTCTTCGGCGATTGGCGGCTGACGGCGTTTGTCGCGAAGGGCGGGACGGCCGAGGTCTATTGCGCCGAGCATGCTGTGCTTGGAACGTCTGCCGCGGTCAAGGTCCTTTTGGAACCGCTGACGGATTCGCGGAAGGCGCGGTTCCTTCGCGAGGCGAAGTTGTTGGCGGAATTGAAGTCGCCGTCCTTCCCCTCGTTTCATGGCTACGGCGAGGCGAATGGCCGCCCCTACATTGTTGAGGAACTGCTGGAGCCGGGCGAATTGCCGAAAGGGGATCGCCCGCGGGCGAAGTATTTGCTCGCGCTCTGCGATGGGCTCAAGGCGTTACACGCCAAGGGGGTGGTCCATCGCGACTTGAAGCCTGCGAATATCCTTTTTCGCAAGGCCGGAGAGCCGGTGATTGTTGATTTGGGACTGGCGAAGTCCGTCGATGTGCCGCTCGTGCCGGATGGCGTGTCCATTGTCGATGGCAAGGTGGTCGGAGTCGGCACGCCCGAATATGCCGCACCGGAGCAGTTCACTGGCGGTGACATCACGCCCGCGGCAGATGTTCATGCCCTTGGTGTACTTGCCGAAAAGCTTTTGGGTGATCAGACGCGTCCGCGCAAGTGGAGAAGCGGAATCCTTTCCGCTTCGCCCTGGCGGCGCATCATCCGCCGCGCCACCAGCTCCATTGCCTCCGAGCGCTACCAGTCCGTCGATGCCTTTGCCGCGGCGATTCGGCGGCGTCACTGGCTACGGAACGGGCTTGTCGGCGGGTTGTTCTTTGCTGCGGCTGGCTTGTTGATAGGCGTGATCGTCGCGCTTTCGGAACCGACGTTGCCAGATGTGCTTGAGCTTCGGGGCCAGACGGTTGTGATCAACGAGCCACTTGTGTTGAAGCCGGGACGGACCTATCGGGTAATCGGTCCGGGGACGTTGGATGCGGACCTTTCAGGCCCTGAATCGGCGACACTGTGGATGACGAATTGCGTGGTCTTGAATCGATCGCGCAAAGTTTATCCGGACGTGAAGCTTAAGTATGAGATCACGCACAATGTTTATTTGAACTTCATTAACATTGATGATTCCATTGCGCCGTGGTCGGACAGGTTTCATTTTATGAGAGATTATGACGGAGCGTTCAATGAGGTCCGCTTTGGGGGCCCGGATACGCTATCAGGTCTGATGCAGCTCAGAAACAAGGAAGCGTTTGATTTGATGAAGAAGGACTTTTAGTCGCATCTGCGACAATCTTTATGCTATAATTAGCGATGTACGCAAACCGCGTATGTTCGTTTCAAGCAGAAATCGCCAATTTCCTAGGTAAAACGGACACTACGATGATGCGTTACGAGAGAACACTCTCGTGGCGTGTCTTCTGCTGTCGTGTTTTACCTTAGGCGTTTGGCGATGCCTTGCTTGAGACATTACAGATGTGAAGGCACGCCACTCTATTTTCGCGCGTGAGATTTCCTCTCCGTCGCGCAATATGGTGCAGATGAAAGTCTGCAAAGAAAACATATTGCCGAAAGTGGCGAACCTGCCGTTGTTTGCCGGATATACTTATGATGAGATCAAGGGCATTCTTGAGGATGTGCAGGGCAAATTTCGCCAGTTTGACGCGGGAGAGGTGATTCTGCACGAATGCCTGCCTGCCGTATTAATGGTTGTTGTGGTGTCTGGCGTTGTGTTTGTTCGCGAGTGCGGACTGACAGATGATTCGCGCCATCTCGTTCAGCGGCTTTATGCGGGCGGGACGTTTGGCGCGACCTTTGCGGCTATTGCCGTGAAGACCTGTCCGGGGATGTTGGTCGCCGAGGAGCCGAGTGAGGTGTTGTTTTTGAATGTCGCGTCCATCCGGCGAATGATGGAGAAGGGGGCTTCTCCGCGTTTCCTTGCTAATCTTTACGCGGCGGCGTGTACGCAGGGCTTTTACGCCTGGCGCAAGCTGATGCTGCTCAGCTGCTACGAGATCGGCGACCGTGTACTCCTTTACCTTAAGTGGCGCAAGGAAGACGGATTGCCCTCTCCTGTGAAGTTCAGGTACGGTGAACTCGCCGAATATCTCGGTGTCAATCGCACGGCGCTTTACCGCGCAATTGCCAAGCTCCGTAAGGCCAATAAGGTCCGCATTGAGGACGACACCCTCGCCCTCGCGTGAGATTTTCGCACTTGAGCGCAATATGTTGCAGATGCGACTTGTGACGATACCATTCCGTTCCCCGTTCCGCCGCCGCACAGCATTGCTGCGGCAGATTCTCTGCGGTGCCTTGTTGCCGCGTTTCGGGAATCCTCCGCACTTGTCGCAGATGCGACAAACTTCTTTCCCGGTTTGTGCTATTATTTTAATGTTGAAAAATTCGACAGGACAAAGGGGAGTGCGCCGCTCTTATATTCTTGGGGTCGGCACATTCCCGAACATGGAGGAATCGCCAGCCCTGCGTTTCCGAAGTGCAACAAGAATACATTGGGCACAGAAAGAAACAAGAAATGAACAAGTTGATGATGGTGGCCGGTGCTGCGCTCTTGCTTGGCGGATGTGCATCCGTTGAGATGGCGCAGTATACGGTGACTTCGTTTGCGGAAATTCCGCTCAAAAAACAGGCAAAGGTGAAGATAGTCGCGAACAACGATTCGTTAAGCACGGTCGTTAATTCGTTGAAGACTGAATTCGGGAAGAGCGACAGCTTCGCCGTTGTCGACGAGAACGCGGATTACTGGTTCGTTCTGAACGGTGCGGGGCAGTATGTCAAGAGCGAAGCGCAGAAGAAGGTTTCCGTCGTCAAGAAGGAAACGGCTAGCGGCGGAAGCGAAACGTTCGAGGAAACGACACAGAATCTTGCCAGCGCGGCCAAGGGTGTCAGTGTTGCCGTCTATGAGACGAAAACGCTCTCCCCTGTTCATTATTTCGAGATTCCCATCTACACAGGTGACAATACGAAGGAAGCCGTAAGGGATGAGAGCGGCTTCGAGACATCCTTCGCGAAAGATGTCGTTGAGCGAGTGAAAGACGCATTCATCACCCAGCAGAAACAGGTTGAAACGCCGATGCCCCTTGAGGCCGATGGCGATCTTCGCGATCTGTTTGTCAAAGGTGGCGAGGCATATGCCAAGGATTCGAAGAACAAGGCTGCCTATAAGCCCTTCCTTGCAAAGTACAAGCAGCTCGGCAACGTCAACCTTGGCAATCTTTGTGAGCAGCTTCGCACAAAGACTTATGAAGGGTCGGATGCAGACAAAATCCTCGGCAACTATTACCTTTACCTTCTCGTGAAGGAGACGCTGACGCTCGATCCGTCCGAGCTTTCCAAGATCAAGGACGAGCAGCTCTTGATCCTGCGTTCTTCTGATGCCAAGGGAATTGCTGAAGCTGTGCCGGTTGCGCTTGCGCGCCTTGAGTACAAACTTGCGAATCTCGGCGAATAAAAGGAAGGAGCAAAAAGATGAAGAACATTTCGAAGCTTGGTCTCTACAGCGTGGCCGCGGGTTTGGCGGCATTTATCGTCGGGTGCGGCACGGAAAAGATTACGGTTGACTATGTCATGCCCGCCAAGGCGGTGACGGATGTCAGCAAGGTCAATGTTGCCGCCATCAGGGTTAAGGCGAATGTCTCGGGTAATCTTGCCGGTGACAATAAGCAGAATGCTGGGCTCGTCAAGCAGCTCCTCGCCATGCGTCTTTACAAAGAGGGGTATTATCAGGTGACTGATGACATCTGGGCGAATCCGAAGAGCGCAAGTGAACTCGAAAAGGTACTCAAGGCCAAGGACTCTGGTCATGGCTACGCCAGTCTTGGTGCGATGGGGCAGGGGACGGAGAAAGTCGTGATTGATGTCACGCTTGATCTCGCCCTTGATGCAAAGCCGGTCAAGAAGGAGATCCCGTTCACTTTGACCACAGTTCCTTACAAGCCGAAGACCGTCGATGGTGTTCCGACAAGCGAACCTGACGCCAAGGCCACGGTGGTTGAGAATGTCAAGAAGGAAGCCACGGTCTATGAAGTCGTTGCCAAGGGCACACTCAAGGCAAGGTTCGCGGGTGTCAACGGTGGCGATAGCCCGCAGAAGTATGAGAATACGTTTCAGATCTCGATGCCGGAAGCTGATCGATTCGATTCGGCTCAACCCTCCCAGTTGAAGGCACTTGCGGCTGCGGTAACGCCTGCTGTTAATGGAATCGTTGCCGACATTTCGCCCTACAAGGAAAGCCGCGAACTCGTGGCAATCGAGGGCGGTGATGAGCGCGTCGTCTATCTGTTGAACGCAAAGGCCTTTCTTGAAGTTGTCACCGTTGTGGAGAAACTCGATGTTACTGGCAAGGCGAACTTTGCCGATTTTGAGAATCTCGGCATCGCACAGGAGGCGATGGGGGACTTCTTTAGTGCGCGAGATTCGTATGCGAAGGCAGGCAAACTCAATCCCGAATCACAGACAGCTAAAGACGGCTTGAAGCGTGTTCAGGACGCTCTTGCGGGTAAGAAGGCCGTCAAGTCCTCTGGGGCGAAGGAAAACAAAGACACTAAGTTCTCCAAGTAAGTAAAGGAATTTGACTCATGAAACTTGATTCAATGGTTATCAAGGCGACAGCAGTTGCTGGTGTGGTTGCTGCCTTTGTCGTTGGTTGTTCGACGCCGACCATTCCGATTACGATGAATGTGTCGGGAGAGGTCAAGCTCAATGGAGTGAGCAAGATCGCTCTGGCGGACTTCAATTCGTTGCCTGGCGATCCGTTCACCGGCGTAATGGCCGCAGATGACGAGACCTGTGCTCTCGTGAAGCGGGCCGTGGCATCTGCTTTCTATGTCTCGCCGATGTACCAGATTGTTGATATGGATATTGAAAAAGATATCCACGACGAAGCGAACGTTCTTCCAAAGAAACGGTTTGATGCCATTATTTACGGACGGCTTTGGTGGCAGATCACCCCTGAAACGAGCGGACAGTACCCGCACAAGTTCACGCTTGAGTCGTGGAACAACGTGCCGTACACGAAGAAAAATCCTCTCACAGGCAAGGATGAGAAACTGATCGCCCACGTTACGACCCAGCGCAAGGATGTCATTAAGATGCTCGATTATCGGGTTCAGAATGCGACCTTGATGCTGACGTTGTCCATCTATCGACTCGAGAAGAGCGGCGATATCGTAAAAATCACTGACACCTACCAGGTCTCCAATCAAGGCTTCACGCTTATGAATGGCGAAATGAAGCTTGATTGCGCCAGCGTGGGCGTGAAGGATGATAACGCCGTGACGCGTCTTCAGGCCACGGGCGACCATGTCCAGGCCACAACGGCTTATGAGGATATGTTCGCGCCCAAGGCGGCATCGCTTGCCGATGTCGGCAAGGCGGCTGGAGAAATGGCAGCAGCCATGACTTCGGGCCTTACTGCGGGCGTGAGCGGCCTTGGTGGAGGACTCCTTGGCGGCAAGAAGGAAGAAGCACCAGCGAAGAAAGAGGAACCTAAGAAGAGCGACCGAAAGGTTGATGCGAACGGCAAACTCATTCTGACGCAGGAGACGGTCTCAATGCCGACGGAGTTGCAGGCGAAGCTGATGCTGGCATCTTCGATCTCGAAGAACCTCAGTGCAAAGATCGCCCCTTCAAAGGCAACCTTCAATGTGTCGGCTGACCTTGGTGATGTCCGTCTTGAAAATCTCCTTAAAAATGGGGCGTTCAAGTCGGCCAAGGATTATTCGATGTATATGCTCCGTCAGAAAATGGGCAAGCAGATCTGCGAGAAGCTTGTCAGATTCCTGCCCGAATTCGGCGAGAAGGCATCCTATCCTGTGCCAGATTCAAGTGAGAAGATCGAATCCTTCAACGAGAAGCTCATCGACGAGCTTTTGAAGGCGGATTTCAATCTCTATTTCTACACGCTTGGAACGGCTCACGAGGCGGCTGCCGCATTGGAAGGATCGGCATTGTACATGGATAAGATGGTCAAGTATCTCGCGGGCGAGGATCTTGACATCTATTTCTATGCACTCGGGATCTGCAACGAGGCGACGCAGAATATGGATGAAGCGTATGAATACTATCGCTTCGCCTTCAATGTGAAGCCGTCGCTTGACTATGCGCTTGGCATTTCCCGTGTCTATATGGCCATGGGCGAGACCCTTCGCCTCAAGCAGACACAGAAAGCCAGGAACAAGGCCGCGAAAAAGACGGCTCTCGACTGATCAACACAACTGGCTCGGCGGTATGGGAATCTGCCGCCGAGCCAGGAACAAAAGAAAGGAAAAGCAATGAAGAAACTACTGATGACATTCGTTGGTGTCTGCGCGATGATGCTCGCGGCAGTCGCTGGCGACGAGGAAGTAACGGTCAAAGTGTCCGTTGCTGGAGATAATAACAGCGCGTTGAAAAAGCAATGCGAAGTTCAAGGCAAGAAGGCTGGTGTCAAGAAGTACCTGACAAAGATGGGCAATGACAAGATTACTGAAAAAGTAATCGATGAGGCCATGTCTTCCTATGCAAAGTTTATCGAGGACATCGAAGCAGACGAACAGGAATACGAAGACGGCGAAATGACGTGTTCGTATACGGTCACGATCAAGCAGGAGGAGATCGGGAAATGGCTACAGGGCGAGGGGATTGATCTCAACGCAGCTGCCGATGGTTCGTCCCTTGAGATCTTTGTCATGGAAGAGCCGCCGGATGCAGGGCAAATGCAGCTTGGTGATGAGGTCGGAAACTTCTTCTTCACCCGTTACAATATGTTCCAGCGTCGTATTCGTGATGCCCTTGTGAAGAAGGTCGGCGAGTTCGGATTCTCCGTGATTCTCCTTGAAGACAACGAGAACTACGAAGACATGAAGAAAACCGATCCTGTTCTTGTTGGCGTGAGCTATAATGTCAACGGGGACACCAAGGGATTCACCAAGACACCGGATTTCCTACGCACCGTTCAGGAGAACAACCCTGATGCAATCGCCCTCTACTACCGTATCGATGCTCTCGCGTATGACGCTGACACGGGTGCCATTCGCACAACCGTTGCACTGAACTTCAAGAATCTTGCGGCCAACAAGACGGAGAATATCGGATCTCGAGACTTCCAGCAAGTCACGAGAAACAAGAAGCCAGACATGATCATGGCTGACTTTGGCACGTGCGTAGAGCGGGCTATGTTCGCTTTGCTGAATGGTGAGGGCATGGGTGCGAAATTGGCTCACACAGTCAAGTCGATGCGCAATGCCGCTGCTCGTCCGAAGGGACCGATGAAGTTAGTGATCAACTGCTCCAAGGTTGACTCGAAAATTAAAATCAAAGTTCGTAACGGACTCAAGAAGGCACTTGTTTCGGCGGGGCTGACGGATAAGACGAAGGTGGTCAAGGATTCGCTGTCGTGCGTGGTCAAGCCGAACGAGGACTTTGGCGATCTTGATGATGTCTGGGGCAAGGTTTCGGAGATTCTCCCAGAGTTCCTCGGCGAGGACATTGAAATCGCCGACGAGTGGGCAAAGAAAAACGGAGATACTCTTACCGTTACAATCGGAAAGTGAGTCAAACATGAAATTGCAGCTGCTGATGTCTTCAGTTGCACTTTTGGCGGCTGGCTGTGCTTCAGAAACACAGCCAGCCTCGGAAGTTGTGACACAGCCACAAGTTATTGTGGAACCGCCCCCTCCTCCACCTCCGCCCCCAGCTCAAGTCGCCACGCTTGTGAATGCATACGACAAAGCTCGAATTCAGCACGTGGCGTTTAAGCAAGTTGCGCTTGATGAACTGGCTGAAACAATGGCGGTGACGGATGTGCGCCGTTCCAAGACAAACGATGGTTTTGATCGCGTTCAGGTGTTCGTGAAGAACTTTTCTGGCAACCGGATGCGTATTCGCTATCGCTTTAATTGGACAGATCAAGACGGCGTGGAGGTTCGTGATCCAGACCACGATGCTTGGGAAAAGACGACTGTTGATGCTGGCGATGACGCAACACTGACATCAATTGCCCCTAATAAGAAATGCTTTGACTTCAAGTTGCGCATGAAGCGCGTTGAAAAATGAAAGGTAAGAAAATGAAATCGAAGATTGGATTTTTCGGCATAACGCTTCTGCTCGTGAGTGGTGCGTTTGCCGCCGGACAAGACATCAAGGACGCGCCAGATGGTGCGGCTATCAAGCTGTTTCCAGATGGGGGGTATCAAATCACGGCAGTCGGGACCGGGGTCTATGACTTCAACGATCCAGACGATATCAAAGATGCTCGCAAAGAGGCAGAAATGCGTGCCAAGGCCGCCATCGCCAAATTCCTCAAGGAAGACATCTCGACCTCCGAGGGTATGGATGAGGCATCAAAGAAGGTGAAGAGCGTATCGTCGGACGGTCAGACGCAATCAACGAGTGTCTCAAAAACGAGCGTTAGAACTGCGATGGAGTCCATTCGGAACTCAGCATCTGCGCTTTTGACGGGAGTTGTTGTCCTTCAGGACGCTAAGATCCCGAATGAAGGCAAAGATGGCGGAACATACAAGGTTATGGTCGGTGTGAGTTCAAAGACTACGGCTGCGGCAAATGCAGCGGACAATGGCATCGCCAGTTCGATCAACAACCGCGAGAACTCACCCGCTCCTGTATCGTCTACGCCAGCTACGGCCTCTGCCTCCGCAGGTGGAGCAGGAGACGCTTCGGGTGCTACGGCCCCAAATGGACTTCCGCCCGTCCCCGAGGGATGGATCGTCTGCATCGGCATTGGATCGGAGCGGAAGACGGCGGTGCAACAGGCACTGGTTGAAGGTATTTCTCAGGTGTACGGTCAAATGCTTCAGAATGACGAGCGCATGAGCGAGCGCATGAAGAAGATCAAGGCCAACGCCAACATCCTCGGCAAGAGCGTTAATGCAACTGCCAAGACATCGGTGAAAGAGCAGCAGTCATCGACTTTGACGAAGACGGCTGGCTTTGTGCGTGAATATCGCGTGATCCAGGTCGTCCCCAAAGACGGCAACCAAGAAGCAACGGTTTACGCATACATTGTAAATCCTCGTGCGGGTGGGACGGTTGCACTTATGGTCTGCAAGCCGACGATGACAATCGAGGATAAGTCCACTGTCTATCAGTTGGGACCGAAACTCCGTATGTCGGGTGCCGAAGTCGCAAAGGCCATCCAGTTTGCATTGCCTAACGGATTGGCAAAGGCCAATAAGTTTCTGATTCTCAACGATAAATCGATTGGTGCCGTCATTGAAAACAAGGTGACGACTGATGCGATGGTTGCGCACGGCCTTGCCAATGCCTCGGAACTTATGCAGGCAGGCCAAGGGCTGACACCTGATTTCAGCATCCGTTCCGAAGTCAAGGATATCAAGTATTCAAAGAAGCTTGGGCAGGACAAGAAGACAAAGAAGTTCGGTCAGGTGTACAAGATGACGATCAAGATCAACGTGACGTTGATGAATGATCGCACGGGTCAGGCCGTCAAGTCCGATATGATTACACTTTCCCTTGATAATGATGAGATCAAGGGACTGCTTGAGGAGGACGAAGATGCAGACCTCCTTCAGGCCGCGTTAAGCAAGCTTGCTGATCCAATCGAAGAATGGATCGGCAAAAAGTAAAGAATCCCAAACACAAAACAGAAAGGAAACGACAATGAACAAACTCATGATCGCGGTGGCGTGTGGTGCGCTGTTCGCTCAAAATGCTGTCTTCGGACAGGCCGCTCAAGACCCGCAACTTCAGTCGAACGCCGCCAATGCGGAAGTTCAGGCCGAGTTGGATCAGCCCGA
>JAEDMC010000231.1 GCA_016303225.1 Kiritimatiellia bacterium | reverse complement strand
CGGGCAAATGGGTGATGTACTTCCACCTGGAGCTGAAGGGTCAGGGCTACCGGGCGGCGCGCGTCGGCATCGCGGTGGCGGACCGTCCGCAGGGGCCGTTCACCTTCCTGCGCTCGCTGCGTCCGAACGGCGCGATGAGCCGCGACATGACGCTCTTCGTGGACGACGACGGCAAGGCGTACCACATCTTCGCGTCCGAGGAGAACCGGACGACGCACATCGATGCGTTGACCGAGGATTATCTCGACTACACCGGCGAGAGCTGGAGCGTGTTCGAAAACGACAGCACCGAGGCGGCCGCGATCTGCAAGCACGACGGCTGGTACTTCATCATCGGCAGCGGGTGCACCGGCTGGGCGCCGAACGAGGCGCGCCTCTACCGCGCGAAGGCGCTGAAGGGTCCGTGGACGCGGCTCGGCAATCCGTGCACGGGGGTGAATCCGCAGAACAACCTCGGCCCCGAAAAGACGTGGGGCGGACAGTCCAGCTTCCTGCTCACGGTCGCCGGTCAGCCCGACAACGTCATCGCGATGTTCGACATCTGGAAGCCGAAGAACCAGATCGACAGCCGCTACGTGTGGCTGCCCGTCGTCTTCAAGGACGACCGTCTTGAAATCCCGTGGCAGGACGCATGGAAGCCGACGGTGGGACAGGGCCTTCGGCCCTGAGCGTCCAATTTTCAATCTTCAATCTTCAGTGTTCAGGTTCGCATGTCCAGGTGTGCGGTACACGTTCGGTGCTATGAAAATCAGATGAAGCGAAAAATCGTCGTTTCCGGGCGAAATCTTGACAGCGTATGATTCGGGTGATACAATCTTGCTGCAATTGTGGAAAGAGGTTGTCGTCGGAGTTGCGGCTTTTTTTCGCGAACGGGCTTTAAACCGAAGTTCCAATAAGTGGTTCTGTCATTGATTGGGTCATAACCGTAGCTTCAAGCCTCAAATCATCGCTTTTTTATCGGTTAACCGATCTCCAGGCCTTGATTTTACGTTCCGAATGTACCCATGTATATGAAACGATAGCTATTGCACATCCGCATCATATATGCTATAATATACCCATGTACATCGAGACAGTTCCAAACAGGGGGTCGCGCCCCGCATACCTTCTTCGCGAAACGAAGCGGGAGGGGGCGAGAGTTGTCAAGCACACGCTTGCCAATCTCTCGAAGCTGCCCGATGACGCGATTGCGACCCTGCGCCAGGCCCTCAAGGGCGTAAAGCTCTGCGAGGCCACGAAGTCGTTCTCCGTCAAGTCGACGATTCCCTGCGGGCATGTGAAGGCCATCCGCAGGGCGATGGAGCGCCTGGGGATGTCGGAACTCGTCTCGTCAAAGCCTTGCAGGGAACGAGACATCGTCCTGGCCCTGATCGCACAGCGCCTGATCGAGCCCTGTTCGAAGCTCGCCACCTCGCTTAGGTTCAGGCTCTCGACCGTCGGTGCCGACTTCGGTCTCGGCGAGGACGTCGACGAGAACGACGTCTACGCCGCAATGGACTGGCTCGCAGGGCGGCAGTCGTTCATCGAGAAGAAGCTTGCGTCGCGACATCTCGACAACGGTTCGATGGCGTTCTACGACCTGTCGTGCAGCTCCTACTACGGCACGCACTGCGAGCTTGCCAAACGGGGGCACAACCGCGACGGCCTGGACCTCCCCGCCGTCGAATACGGCCTTCTTACGGATCGCGAGGGACGCCCGGTGTCCGTACAGGTCTATCCCGGCAATACGGGCGACCCGAAGACCGTGCCGGACCAGGCGGCGAAGCTCAAGAACAGCTTCGGACTCGACCGCATCGTCCTCGTCGGCGACCGTGGCATGCTCACGGGGACGCAGATCGACGAACTGCGCGACGACGGGACCTTCGGTTGGATCTCGTGCCTCAGGTCGAACGACATCCGCAAACTGCTCGAAGACCGGGATCCGTCCGACGCACCCCTGTTCACGAAAGGCTGTCTTGCCGAGATCTCGCACCCCGACTTCCCGGGCGAGCGTCTCGTCGCCTGCTTCAACCCGTTCCTGAAGGAGGACCGGGGGCGGACGCGCAACGAGCTCCTGGCCGCAACCGAGCAGCGGCTCGTCAGGCTGCAGGCGTCTGCGGCAAGGCGCACGAAGAAGCCGATGACGGACGGCGAGATCGGCGAGAAGATCGGACGCCGCATCGAACGGTACAAGATGGCCAAGCACTTCACCTTCGAGATCAAGAACGGGAACTTCACATTCGCCCGCGACGAGGAATCCATTGCGCACGAACAGGCGCTGGACGGGATCTACGTCATCCGCACGAGCGAACCTGCCGGCAAGCTCACGGCGGACGAGGCGGTGCGGGCGTACAAGTCGCTCGGCAATGTAGAGAAATCCTTCCGCACCTTCAAGGGTGTCGACATCCTCGTCCGACCGATCCGGCACCGTACGACCGACCGCGTCAAGGCCCACATCTTCCTCTGCATGCTGACCTACTACGTCGAGTGGCATATGCGTAGGGCCCTGTCGTCGCTCATGTACGGCGAGGACGACCTGCCGGCTGCGCGTGCCTGCCGCGACCCCGTCGCCAAGGCGACGCCGACATCGGAATCAAGGCGCAAGAAGAAGACCGGTGTTTCCGTCGATGGATTTCCGCTTCTTGAATGGCGGGGCATCATGGCGACGCTCGGAACCATCGCCCGTACGACGATCACCGTCAACGGCGTTCCCGTCGTCATGGATACGGAACCGTCGGAGCACCAGTCGAGAATCTTCAGGCTGCTTGCGGCAGAAGCCTCTTGCTGGAATCGGCGCTGTGCCCAGTAAGCGGAGCGGAATGTTCAGGCATCCCGACGCGGAAACCCGCGTAAAATAAGGCCGAAACCGCTATGCGGAGCATCATCACCTGCTGGAACTTCGGTTTAACTTTATTAGGGAAAAGAGTTCAAGCGATAAGATTACAACCGAGATTACATGCCAAGTTAACATACACTCAATCTCCCTCTAACTTTGTTGTAAAATCATTGAGATCCTGAAGGTCTTTCTTCAATGAAGAACATAACGTTTCATAATAATCGTGAAACTCTTTTGACATCTTCTTGGCATTTGCATCGCCGATCCCTGCGGCATTGATTCTTATTACGACATTTCTTGACTCTTGCTCGCACTGTCTTATCAATCGTTTACGTTCTTGCGGCTTTGCCGCCATCTCATGTTTCAATTGATCCAACCTCGCATATTCTTGCCCCAGCGTCGTCACAAAACGAGTCACAAATATATCATTCGTATATGGATTCGACCTCACTATCGCTTGGTACTCTTCGTTGTTTTTATATGCGTCGATTATGCGACCTACAAATGAACCAACTTTCTGTTGGTAGTCTGCGCCGCTCCCCTTTTCTCTTGTGTCGGCTTCTGCTGCCCTATGAACAAAGAGCCCGACCAGTCTCAACAGGAGCGCTATTGTGAAGAGCACACAGACAACGAACTGTACCCGTCTTGGCAAGACATTTCCATGAAACAGAGGATTGTATTTCAGCAGCACCGAGGATTCCTTACGCATTTGGGTTTCTTGAACAACAAAAAGGGCGCAAATGACTTCGCATAAGACCAGAAACCACGAATTCCCCATTCCGTGCTCCACCACCTCCAGGATCATCACTCCTGCAAGAAACAACAGCGAAACCACATATCTCTTGCTGAACCAAGAAAACGCAAGGAGGCCAAGAACCAACACAATATTAATGATTAAGGTCATCATTCGTATCTACCTCCCGATTCTCCGAAGTGTGATCTAGGTATGTCATACCGTCTACAGAAATCTCAAAAGTTGACTGCACCGCATCGGTCGTCCCAGAGATCTTCCAATACCCCGCCTTCAACCTCCAGGAATATCGAATCACATTCTTTTCCAGGGTCATGACCCGTACCGTGCGCGCAGGTACGTATGTCATGCGAACTGCTTGAACGGCA
>JAEDMC010000031.1 GCA_016303225.1 Kiritimatiellia bacterium | reverse complement strand
TCAATGGCTCTTTGCCATTCTGCATGCTGCGAGTCATTCAATTCGCCAAGATACAGCGCTCGCCGCTGAAATACACGTCTGCCAACGCGAACATTTTCCACCACGCTCCAATAGTGGTGGATCTTACCGTCCTTCTTTCTTTTTGTTGCCTTCAAGAACATGCCTATATTTTCTCATATTCGGCAATGCAATCATAGAGGATAGGTCTTCACTACACGACTTTTCGGACGGTATATTATGGAATTCGAGAAAACTCCTGAAATAAGATCAATTAACTACATGAAAAAAGTCAAACTTAGGGTCGAACGTGGAAAGTCGGGCTAAAATCAAGTTTACTTCTGGAAGCGGCAGGGGTATTTGTAATCCGTGATTTTCGCGGCACCACCTTGACTGTGATGGCTCAATATGATACAATGTGTGCGTTTTGATTGACAGGAGAAGTGTAAAATGGCACAGACAGCATTTAGCATAAGAATGGATGACGGTCTCAAGCGGGACTTCAGCCAGTTCTGCGAGAACATCGGGATGACGATGTCCACGGCGTTTGTCGTATTCGCAAAGGCCGCTTTGAGGAGCCGTAGGATTCCTTTCGAGATTTGCGACTATCCAGTATCCGCCTCACCAATGAAGAAGCGCGTTACAAGCGAAGAGGCACTTAAGGCATTTGAGAGCATCCGTGCAGATGTGCAATCTCGCGGCGTTCCTGAACTGACGATGGAAGAGATTGATGCCGAAATTGCCGCCGCCCGCAAAGATAGACGTGAGCGACAGGCAAAAGAACTCGCGATGGCTGGTGCAAGATGAACGTCAAGGCGGTCATAGACACAAATGTTCTCGTCTCTGCATACTGGACGAGAAACTCAGATTCCCCTCCGGCACGGGTGTACAGGGCGTTGTTCTCTGGGACGTCCGCCCCTACCGGTGGGGACGCTCCGCGCCGGTTTCGATAGTCCGAGGTAGGGGCCGACCTCCGGGCGGCCCGCAACCGCGATCAAACGAAATCGCGTTGTGGGGCGGTTGCGGGCGGCCGAGGACGTCCGCCCCTACCGGGGGCATCGAGGGTCTTTGGGGCAAAGACATAGGGTCTTTCATTCGAAAAAGCTCAGATGCACTTTTGCTCAGATGCTCAGATGCCGAGGTCGGTCAAGACCGCAAGAGCGGTGTTGACTGACCGAGCCTAACGGTGGGGTTTGGGTGGTGTGGTTTTGCGAAGTTATGGTATAATCTATGCTATGAGGCCGTTGCCGTGCGAGATCTGCACGGTGAAGCTGTAGACGTTGCATCGGGTAAAATATTTTCGGGTCCGTCTGCGTCTTTATTACCGAGGCCGGCGTCCTGTCGGCCGTAACCAAATCAGAAAGGAATACATTCGATGAAGTGTTTGATGACTGTTGTCGCCGCGGCGCTGGCGCTGGCCGCCGTTGCCGAGAAGCCGTCCGGGAAGACCGGGTGCGAGACGCGGGCGCGTCCGTCCCGTGCCATGATGGGGGCGTCGTCGGACGATTCGGTGGTGCGGGCGGCGCTGAATCCGCGGTTTGCCGAGCAGCTCGGGCTTTCCGACGAACAGGCGGCGAAGCTCAAGGCCCTGCGCGACGACAAAGGCAAGCTGCGGTCACTGCACGAGCAAATCCGCAAGGGCATGGAGCGCCAGGCCGAGCTGCTGAAGGCCGAGCTGATCGACGAGGCGGCCGTGATGGCGGCGATCGACGAGGTCTTCGAGGCGCGCAAGGCGATAGCGAAGGCGCAGACCAGGAGGTTGATCGCCGCGAAGTCGATCCTCACGCCCGAGCAGGTCAAGAAGGCGCAGGAACTGGCCGGTTCGCGGTCTGCCCGCCCGCCGCGGGCGAAGCGTCCCCGGCCGACGCCGGCAGAGACTCCGGACGAGGCCGGGCAGGCCGACGCGAAGCCATGACCGAAGACGGGCAGCTTCTGCTCGCCTATGCGCGCCGGGGCGACGTCATGTCGCTCTCGGCGCTGGTCGCCCGCAACACGACTTGGCTGAGGGCGCTGCTGCGCGGCTTGACGGCTTCAGACGCCGAGGCCGAGGATGCGTTTCAGGAGGTCTGGGTGCGGGTGATCAAGGGCTGCCGCTCGTTTCGCGGCGGCTCGGCCAGGGCGTATCTGGCGCGTGTCGCGCGCACGGTCGTGATTGACCGGTTCCGGCGGAGCGGCCGGCCGACGTGCAGTCTCGACGCCGTCGATGAAAACGGCGCGAGCCTGGCGGAGACGCTGGTCGACGGGGCGCCCTGGCCGAGCAAGGCGACCGAGCTGCGCGGAACCGCTGCGGACGTGCGTCGCGCCGTGCGGGCGTTGCCGGAGGGGCCGCGGACGGTGCTTTTGCTGCGCATCGAAGGCGAGCTCTCTTTCCGGGAGATCGCCGGGGAGTTGAACATTCCCCTGGGCACGGCGCTGACGTGGATGCATGCGGCGACCGTTCGCCTGCGGAAATTACTGGGAGGGGAGTCATGATTGAAGACATGGAGTTGGCGACGGTCGTCCGCCGGGCGCTGGAGGAGTCGGTCACACCCGCCGGTCGCGGGTCGTTGGCCGCCATCACGGCCCTGGCGGCGCAGGAGGCCGCACGGCGGCGACGTGTGCGCTGTTGGCGCCGGGGGGCGGGGCTGGCGGCGGCCGTGCTGGCGGCGATCCTGCTGCTGCCGTTGTCGCGCAGGCTGTCTGGGGGCGCCGCCGGAGCCGGGGTCGAGGGGGTGATCGCCGTCCTGTGCGAGATTGACGGGCTCGATCTCTGCGGCGGGACCGAGGCCTCGGCGGGCGACAGGCTCCTCGACTGGCAAGACGCCCCGTGCCGCGATTTGCTTTGAAGCGATTGCTTCAGCCTGCGGGTTGGTGTACAATGGAATTTTAAGACAAGCTGTGGTGAGCTAAGGGTTCGCCGTTGAAGCGGAATCATCAGCAATGCCAGGCGACTGCGGCTTTTGGCACGTCCACACGAGAAAGGCCCAGATGCTCAATCGCCCAGATGCCCAAATGCTGTAGTCGGGCGCTCAATGCCGCGAAGCGGTGTTGAGTGACCGACTGCCTACTTGTTGTGCTTTTTCACAAATCGTTACGGATATATGGTATAATAGCGTCATGAAACTGATTGAAGAACTGAAAGCACGTGGGCTGGTCGAAGCGCTCACGGATCCGGGAATCGAACGGGCGCTTGAGACGCCGATGACGATTTATTGCGGCTTTGATCCTTCGGCGCGGTCATTGCAAGCGGGAAATCTCGTTTCGATTATCGTTTTGAAGCGTTTTCAGCAGGCAGGGCACAAGGTGATTGCTCTGGTTGGCGGCGCGACGGGCCTCATCGGCGATCCGTCCGGCAAGTCGGCGGAGCGCAACATGCTGACGGTCGCGCAGGTCGAGGAGAACAAGAAGGGCATTCGCGAGAACCTTTCGCGCATTCTCGCCTTCGACGGGCCGAACGCGGCGACGATGGTCGACAACTACGACTGGTACAAGGGCACGAGCGCCATTGAGTTCCTGCGCGACATCGCGATCAACTTCCGCGTGCCGCAGATGCTGGCGAAGGAATCGGTGAAGAAGCGCCTGGAAGCCTCCGAAGGAGCTCTCACGTTTACGGAATTCTCCTATCAGATCCTGCAGGGCAACGACTTTCTCCACCTTTATGACAACTATGGTTGCCAGATGGAGGTCGGCGGGGCTGACCAGTGGGGCAACATCACGGCCGGCACCGATCTCGTCCACCGCATGCGCGGCAAGACCGCCTACGGACTGACGTTTCCGCTCCTCCTGGACTCGACCGGCAAGAAGTTCGGCAAATCTGAAGGCAATGCGCTTTTCCTGAACGGAGAGATGACGCCGGTTTTTGACTGGTACCAGTACTTCCTGCGGACGCCGGACGCGGACGTGATCCGCTATCTCAAGGTGTTCTCGATGCGTTCGCTCGAGGAGATTGCCGCACTGGAGACGGAGATGAAGGCGCATCCCGAAGCCCGCATTCCGCAAAAGGCGCTGGCGGAGGAGATCACGCGTCTTGTGCACGGCGAAGAAGGGCTCAGGAAGGCGCAGGAGGCGACCGAGGCCCTCTATGCGAAGAAGTCTTCGGCGGACATTGCCAAGGCGGAGAACGTGCCGAGCGCGCAGGTGAAGCTTGAGGACTGTGTCGGCAAGCCGGTCTTTGCGGTTGCGGCGGCGGCTGGCATGTTCAAGTCGAACGGCGAGGCGCGTCGAATGGCGCAGCAGGGCGGTCTCTCGCTCAATGACGCCAAGGTTGACGACAAGCGTGCATTTGGAGAGGCGGACGTCAAGGAGGGTGTCGCGGTTCTCCGCAGCGGAAAGAAGAACTACTTTGTCCTGAAGTTTTGAAGACCATTGAGAGATACGTTTTCGGCTCGTTTCTGTCGAGTTTTCTGCTCGCGTTCCTGATGCTCAGCTTCGTGCTGACGATTGGCTTGCTCGTGCAGGTCGTCGATTTCATCATGGACGGCGTGCCGATGTCGCTGGTCAGGGAGTTCTGTCTTGTGTCGATTCCCGAGACGCTTCAGTGGTCAATCCCCCTGGCGCTGCTGGTGAGTTCCATCCTGGTCTTCTCCCGGATGTCCGCCGACAGCGAGATCTCGGCGATGCGGGCCTGCGGAATCAATCTGCTCTCGGTCATGAAGTGGCCGATTCTCTTCGCGATCTTCTGCACGGCGCTTGGCTTTTGGGTGAATAACGAAATCGTGCCGCGAGGGCATGAGATCCGTCGTTCGCTCAAGTCCAAGGTGTCGGTCCAGACGGGCCTCAGCGTGCTTGAACCCGGACGCGTCATCGACGACTTCCGGAACGTCAAGCTGTATTTTGGCCGCAAAGAGGGCAATTGGCTCTACGATCTAGTCGTCCTTGACTATTCTTCTCCGAAAATAGACCGCATGATTACGGCCGACAAGGCTCTTGTCACGCAGTCGGGCACGGATGTTGGCTTTGAGCTTTATCACATGACGGTTGATCCGGTTGACGAGAAGCATCTAACGATGGCGCGTGCCAACCGGTTTGTCTATACGATCAAGGACGTGCTGAGAAATTCCAAGTACAGGAAGCGGGCAAAGGACTACCGTTTTGGCGAGATGATCGACGAGATCCGCAAGATGAAAGCCAAGCTGTCAGCCAGCAGCGGCACGGGGAAAGCGGCGGACACGGAGAGGCATCTCCTACAAAAGGACCTCTGCTATCACAAGGTTGAATTCAACAAGCGCTTTGTTTTCGCTATGGCGTCCATCTGCTTCGTGCTGGTCGGCATCCCTCTGGGCATCCGGTCTCAACGCAAGGACTCGTCGATTGGCATGGCCATTTCCCTGGCCGTGTCACTGGGGTATTACGTCTTGGTCATCCTGATGCTTTCGTGCGAGAAAATGTATCGCATTCATCCTGAGTTAATCATCTGGCTGCCCGTGCTGATGTGCTTTGTCCTGGCGGCCCGGCTTGTAAGGAAACACCTTTAAAATGAAGATTCATCAGACTGCAATTGTGGAAGATGGCGCCCGGCTCGGTGCAGACGTCGAGATCGGCCCCTATGCCCATGTCGGCAAAGATGTCGTCATCGGCGACGGGACCATTGTCAAACAGGGCGCGATCATCGACGGACACACGACGATCGGATCGTGCTGTCAGATTTTCCCCTATGCCTGCATCGGCATGAAGACGCAGGACCTGAAGTATCGGGACGGATCGGTGTCCTATGTCGAGATCGGCGATCGCACGGTCATCCGCGAGTTTGCGACTGTACATCTCGGCACGTCAGACGGCGAAAAGACGATCATCGGCAGTGACTGCCTGTTCATGTGCTACTGCCATGCCGCACATGGCGTCATCATGGGCAACCATGTCATTTGCTCCAACAGCGTCCAGTTGGCCGGCGATGTGCATCTGCAAGATTATGCAATCGTCGGGGGCTGCTCGGCCGTCCATCAGTTCTGCACGGTCGGGCGTCATGCGATGGTCGGCGGTCTGTCTCGCGTGGTGCAGGATGTTCCGCCCTACATGCTGTGCGGGAGTAGTCATGGAGACGTCAGGATCGTTGGGCCGAATTCGGTCGGCCTGTCGCGTCGCGGATTCCCTGACGCGACCGTTTCCTTGCTCAAAAAGGCCGCGCGCATTCTCTATCACGACGGACTGAACCGTTCGCAGGCGCTGGCGCGCATCGAGACCGAGCTGGAGCAGACGGAGGAGATCAAGGAGTTGGTTGACTTTTACCGCAATTCCCAGCGAGGCGTGATCTGATGCGCTGGACGTTCGATTCCCGTCAGGTTCGCCCCGGCATGGGGTTTGTCGCCCTGAAGGGCGAGAAGTCTGACGGACACGCCTTCATCCCCCAGGCCCTGGCCGCCGGTGCGGCAGATGTCATCGACGGGCTGGACGAGCTGCAGCGCCGTGCCCGCGACTATCGGCATTCGCTCAAGGCGACGGTCGTCGGCGTCACCGGTTCGGCGGGCAAGACGACGACGAAGGAGCTGCTGAAGGCTTTTCTCTCCAAGGCCGGAAAGACCCACGCGACGGAAGGGAACTTCAACAACCACATCGGGTTGCCGCTGACGATTCTCAACTGTCCGGATGACGCCCAGTTTTTGGTCGTCGAGATGGGTACGAATCATCCGGGTGAAATCTCCGCCTTGTGTGACATCGCCGAGCCGGACGTCGGCGTGCTGACGAACATCGGCACTGCGCATCTCGAATTCTTCAAGACCCAGGAGGGAATCGCACGTGAGAAGGGCACATTGCTTAAGCGGGCGTCTCTGGCCTTTTCCGCCGCGGACAACAAATTCATTCCCGGTCGGGTTGACACGCATCAAGCGTGGATGAAGGAGGCGCTTGCTGACGTCCTTCCGGGCAACCACAACGTCTCGAACGCCTGCCTTGCTTTTGCCGTTGCGGAACATTTCGGCGTGTCGCGCGAACAGGCCGTCGCGGCGCTTGTCGAGTTCGCCCTGCCCGGTTCGCGGTGGCGCAAAGTCGAACGCTGGGGGGCTGTCTTTGTCGATGACACGTACAATGCCAATCCCGATTCGATGATTGCGGCGATCGACACCCTGCGCGGAATGCCCTGTTCGGGAAGGCGCATCGCCGTATTGGGAGACATGTTCGAGCTCGGGCCTGAAGCCCCCGCCCTGCATCGGAAGGTGTTCGACTATGCAATGGGCGTCGGTCTCGACCGCGTGTTCGGTGTCGGCGAAATCTCCTCGGCGTGTCCTTGCCATGTCGGCATTGGCGATGTCAAGGACCTTGGACATCGTCTGCGGAAGGCGGTCGCGCCAGGAGACCTGCTCTTGCTGAAGGCCTCCCATTCGATGAACTTGGCACGTTTCCTGTTCGAACCGGAGGATGCGGATGATTGAAGTGCGCAACCTTGCGTTCTCCTATCCTCGGAAGAGCATTCTCCGAGACGTTTCCTTTGTCGTCTCGCCGGGAGAGGTCGTTTCAGTCGTCGGCGCAAACGGAGTCGGGAAGACGACGCTCCTGAAAATCCTGGCGACGCTCGCCGTTCCAGACTCGGGAACCGTCATGATGGACGGTACGGATGCGCTGTCGCATCCGCTCAGGTATCGCCGTCAGATCGGCTACCTGCCCGAAAAGGTCTCCCTGTATGACGACATGACGGTCAAGCACTATCTCCATTATCGCGCCAAGCTCAAGGGCGAACCTTCCAAGCGGGTGCGCCGACGCGTGAGCGAGGCTGCTGAACTCTGTCAGATCGTACCGTATCTCTCCGAGTCAATCCGTACATTGTCCGCGGGACTTTGCAAGCGGGTTGCGCTTGCGGATGCGCTGTTGCTCCGTCCGCGTGTTCTGCTGTTGGACGACTTCCTGTCTGGCCTTGACCAAGGCATGCGCGAAACGGCGGGCGCCATTCTCTCCAATGCGGCGGCCTTTTCGAGCGTTATCGTCACGGGACACGAAATCGAAGACTTTTCGCGTTGGACGACACGGTTTTTGGTTCTGAGAGGCGGTATCGTTTCCTCTTCCGTCGATGCGACCGGTCTGGAGCCTCAGACGTTGCGAGATCGTCTGGACATGGCAATGAAAGGTGGCAACTGATGGGTCCGATACGCGTAACGCTCGGTCGGACGGTTGGCAGGGCCAGAAGCCTGTATTCCACCGCGTTTGCCGTCGGCGGATTTCTCGCAACCGCCGCGTTGCTGCTTTCGCGCCTGCTTGAGTCGGCCGAAGGCGGAGCCTTGCATCTCCCGGCCCTGATGACTCTTGCCGCCGCTCCAGTCCTGCCGATTTTCGCGGCCTTACTCGGCATGGACGTCTGGAGTGACGAGAAGCAATCCGGTCGCATGGACGCCTTGATGACGATCGCCGTCCGCGAGCGCGATTTCGTTTTGGGGAAGTTTGCCGGCGTTTTCTTGTTGCTGACCTTGACCGTGCTGGCGTATGTCGTTACAGCCGTATTCTTTGTCAACCTTTTCGCCCCTTCGGCGCTGACGGACGTTTCGCTGGTTTCCGTAGTCTTCGCGCTTTCGTCGCTGGAGATACAGGGGTTGCTGTGGTCAGCTGTTGCCGTTGCGACTAGCGCCTTTTTCAACCATGCGGCGGCAGCGGCGGCGGCAGCCTGCCTGCTCACCGTCGTTTTGCCGCGCGCCGTCTGGTACGGGCTGTTGGCCTGGTCGTCTGGCGGGGGAACGCCCTATGGCGAATTTCCCCTTGATGCACATGCCGTTGACATGGCAACGGGATTGTTGCCGGCGGGCACGGTGGCGACTTATCTGATCCTGACAGGCGTTGCGCTTTTCATCGCCACGAAATGCGTTTTGCTCTATCGGTTGAACGGGTGCGGCGCGTCAGGGCTTCGGTGGTCCAGCTCGTTTGCCATCTTGCTGGCTTTGGTTTTTGCCGTGCTGTCCACGATCTTCTTCGTTCGCGTCAATCCGGTTGCCGACCTTGCCGTTGTCCAGTCCGGCGTCGAGCTGTCCTCGCGGACACGCAGCATCCTGGCCGACACGTCAGGAACGATTGCGATTACGGCCTTCATTCCCCGTAACGACACGTCGGTTCGGGCGGTCGGACGCGTCATGCGCGAACTGAAACGGCAGTCCGATTCCGTCGGCGGCGCGAAAATCGAACTCCGTTTTGTCGATCCGCGCTGGGATATCGGCGAAGCCGAGCGCCTCGTCCGTCGTGGTATTCCTGAAAACAGTCTCGTGTTCGAGAAGGGGCGTCATATCGTTTCACTGCCGGTCAAGGACGGATGCGGCGAACGCGTTTGCGCCTCGACCATCCGCCGCATCACGCATCCCCCGCATCGTCAGAACGTCTATTGGACGGTCGGACACGGGGAAAGCCGTTTTGACGACTATGGGGCGTTTGGCATGAGCGACATCGCCCGCGACCTGTTTCGCGAAGGGTTCCGCAACCAGACCCTTGACCTGTCGACATGTCAGTCGATACCGGGAGACTGCGCGCTCATCCTTGTCGCCGGTGCGCGCGATGACTTCTCCCGTGCGGAAATCGACCGGTTGAGCGGATATCTACGCGATGGCGGGCGGATGCTCGTCTTGCTCGGATCGGCCAAGTCCGGAGGCATCGTCTCCCTCCTGCCCTCGTGGGGCATGCGCCCCGTCGACCGTCCGCCGACCGGAGGCAAGACGATTTCCGGTACCGACGTAATCGTCACGGGGCTCACCGACCATCCGATCTCCTCTTCTTTGCGCGGATCGCGCATCGTCTTGGAGCGCCCTGTTTCGATTCTCCCTTCGGCCGTGGCAGGCACAGGCACTGATGCGGACAGCATCGGCTATTCGTCGGTTGCAGAGGTCAATGCCGCGACAGTCGTGGCTGCTGTCGAACGGGGGCGGGGCGCGGGAGACGATCTGGCTCTTCGCCCGACGCGTGTCGTCGTCCTTGGCGATGCCGGCTTCGTCCTGAACGGACAGCTGGCCGTGCGCGCATGCGCCAACCGCGATTTCTTCCTGAATTGCGTTTCCTATCTTTCCGGATCGGAAGTGCTAGGTTCCGGAGAGGAGGATGCTGACCGATTCAGGACAGAGCTTGACCGCAGCGGACGTTTCCGTCATGGCCTGCTTTCTTCGGTCGCGTTCCCGGGTTGTGTGTTCCTCGTCTTGGTGGTCGTGGCCGCGCAGCGGAGGAGGAAGCAGTGAGAAACGCCAAATCCATCATCATCCTGCTGACGATCATTGCCGTTGCGGCGGCGTTGGATTATTTCGTTTACTTCGGGAAAGGCCCCTCGTCAACCTCAAAACGAACCACCTTGGTTGATTTCCAGTCAGAAGCAGCCTCCGTCCGCATCGAACGCGTTGGATCTCCGGCCGTCGTTCTCGATCGCGGCCTTGGCGGTTGGCGGTTGACGGATCCCTTCGCCAGCGGAGCGGACGAGCAGGCGGTCATGAAGCTTGTCGACGTGTTGACGCAAACCCCCGTTGTTGAGGTGATCTCCGATTCGGAGCTCTTGAAATTGGGGCGTACGCGCGCGGATTTTTCCTTGGAGGAGCCTGTTCTCACCGTGACGTTGACGGGCATGGATAAGTCCGTCTGTAGGTTCATGTTCGGTTCTGCAACCCCGACCCAAGACGGTGTTTACGCATCCGTCGAAGGCGTCGACGCCGTCTTCATCCTTGGGAAACCGGCATTTTCCTTCGTCGACGTAAGACCCGACGATCTGCGGCAAAGGTCACTCCTGCCTTTGGGAGGCGCTTGGGTGACGTCCTTTGAAATCAAGCGAGAGGGAATTCCGTTGCTCGAGTTCCTGCGGACGGGCGCGGGCTGGAATGTTGGATCTGAAAAGGCGTCTTCCCAAAAGATCACCGAATTTATCGACGACCTGACGACGGCCAGCGCCGTCAGCTTCGTCTGGCCCGTCGGCAGCAGCAACGAGACGGACCATGTCACGTCTTCGCTTCTGGCCGGATACGGCCTAGATCCCGACAGCGCCGTCACCGTCACCCTGAACGACATCAACGGCAAGAGTCGTCGTCTGTCCTTCGGCAAGGAGGCGGACGACGGAAACGTCTACGCCTTGGTGCAGAACGGAAACGCCATTGTTACCGTTCCCTCGAAACTGCGTGACTTTGCACGGCAGGATCCCGTGATGTTTACCGATTCCCGGTTGTTTCCCGTTGAAGCCCGTTCAGTCAACGGATTCTCCGTCTCGTCGGACGGTAGCCTGTACTCGTTGGTCCGGGACAAAGACGGAAAGTGGGGTCTGGAGTCGCCTGTCGTCGCACCAGCGGATCAGGAGGCGTCGGATGCGCTTCTGTCCCTTATCCTGTCCCTCTCGCCGGCGGATGTTGTCAAGGAAAACGGTGTTGCCGTTTCCGTCCTGACGAACATGTCGAAGGTGCTGATTCCGCGCGAACGGATTCTGGGCAAACGTACGTTTGAGGACTTGCGTTCGCGTGAGATGCTGAAGATCGACGCGCCTCTAGTCAAGCGGATCGTCAGCACGGTCGGTGGCAAAACGCCGAAGACGGCCTCTGTTGTCTATGATCGCGAACGTCGTCAGTGGAATCTTGACACGGAAGCTGACGGCGTTACCGTGAATGTGAAGGGCGTCGAGTCCGTTTTGTCCGTAATCAATCCCCTGGCGGCCGTACGCATCGAAAAACTGGCTGTTGTCGCTGCTGATCTTGACGATTACGGGTTGGACACTCCATTTCTGACGGTTGCCATCGATCAGGATTCCGACGAAACGATTCGTCGCAACATTCTGATCGGCAAAAAGACGAGGGGCGGTCGCTTTGCGACGATCGGCTCGTCTGACGCCATTTTTGTCATTTCCGATGCGACCGTTTCCAGGCTGTCGGCATCGATTGTCGGAAAGTGAGGTCTGAAAGCCATGGCAGAATCAGCAACGACGTTGAGCTTCCCCGGTTTCGTCGACGTGCACGTGCATTTTCGCGATCCGGGCATGACGGAAGCCGAAACGACGGCGAGCGGCCTCGCCGCTGCCGCGCGCGGCGGTTTTGCCGCTGTCGTCACGATGCCGAACACGACTCCAGCCTGCGATTCGCCGGAGGCGATTTGTTGGCAGAGGGATCAGGGATCGGGGATCAGGGATCAAGTTGGATGCGTTATTCTTCCTTCGGCGTGCATTACGAGGGGACGCCTCGGCCAGGAAGTCGCAGATCTCGAGGCTTTGGCCGAGGCCGGTGCGGCATTTTTCACGGACGACGGCAGCTATGTCTCCGACGACAAGGTGATGGAAGAGGCCATGAACCGCAGTGCGGCGCTCAATATGGTCGTCTGCCAGCATGCGATGGATCCGTTGGAACAGAAGGGCGGCGTGATTCGCGATTGCGCGCTAGCACGCAAGCTGAACCTGCCCGTCATTTCGGTTGAAACTGAAACGAAGGCGATTCGCCGCGACCTGTCGCTTTGCCGCACCACCGGTTGCCGCCTGCACATCCAGCACATCTCGACCGCCGCCGGCGTTGCTCTCGTGCGCGACGCGCAGCGCGAGGGACTGCCCGTCACGGCCGAGGCGACGCCACACCATTTGCTCCTGACCTGCGACGATCTTGTCGCGGATGATGCGAACTTCAAGATGGCTCCGCCGCTCGGGAACCGTGAGGACCAAGCCGAACTCCGCAAGGCCGTGAAGGACGGGGTCCTGATGTTTGCGACGGACCACGCCCCGCATCCCGCGGCGAAGAAGTCGCTCGGCTTCCTGAAGAGCGCCAATGGCATCATCGGCCTCGAAACCGCGATTCCGATCACCTACGCCGTGATGGTCGAGGAGGAGGGGATGCCCGTCGAGAAGTGGGCCGAGGCGTGGTGGAAAATGCCGAGGTGGCTTTTAAACGCGAATCTCGCGAATTCAACGAATCTTGCGAATGAGTTGTCCGAAACGAAGATTGAGCTTGGCGAAGAACGGGTGATTGACGTCAACTCATTCGCGTCACTCTCGCGCAACTGTCCCTACCACGGACTGAAAGGAAGGTGCTGGCCATGCAATTGAAATCCTTTGACGAAGCGGCAGGCTATCTGCCGGACGTGTGCTTCAAGACGCCGCCTGACCTTGGCGTCCTGCTAGGGAGCGGATGGGGCGATGCGCTTAAAATCGACGAAATCGTCGTGCGCATCAAGTATGCTGACATTCCCGGCCTCGGAGCCTCGACGGTGAAAGGCCACAGCGGCGAGTTCATTTTGTACCGCCGTCTGGGCAAGCTCGTCGCCGCGTGGTGCGGACGTCGCCACTTCTATGAGGGCGCAGGATGGGAACCCGTCGTGCTGCCAGTTGAGATTCTCCGGCGGATGGGTTGCGCGAAACTGCTGCTGACCAACGCGTCCGGCGGCATCAACCCAGCGCTCCGTCCGGGCGACTTCGTGATCATACGTGACCACATCAACCTCGTCGGAGTGAACCCGCTCATCGGTCCGCACGTCGAGGAGTGGGGCGAGCGGTTCCCGGACATGACGGAGGTCTACACGAAACACCTCGCCGAGCTTCTGCACGCGAGTGCGAACAAGCTCGACCTTCGGACGATGGACGGCGTTTACGCCTATACGTCGGGTCCGTGCTACGAGACGCCGGCGGAGATCCAGGCCTACAAGGCGCAGGGCGCGGACGTCGTCGGCATGTCGACGGTTCCGGAGGCCGTGTTCGCCAAGGCCTGCGGCATGAAGATCGCCGGCATCTCGCTAGTCTCCAATCTTGCGGCCGGCATCTCGCGCAGGGCCCTCAACCATGAAGAGGTCATGCAGGCCGGCGCATCGGCCCGCACGAAGATGGCCGCGTTCATCGATGACTTCCTCGCTCGAATCTGACATCGAGGACTTTCTCGCCGCCGCGCAGCTCGAACGTGGACTGAGCGCGAACACCTGCACGGGGTACGGACAAGACCTCCGGCTGTTCACCGACTACCTGAAGCGTCGCTCGGTCGTTTCCGCCGCGGATGTCCGTCGTGACGACATCGTCGACTTCCTCGCCAACGAACGAGAGAAGGGGCGCCGCGGTTCGACGCGTTCCCGGCGGACTGCCGCAATTCGCTCGTTCTTCCGCTTTCTGAAGGAACGCCATCGCCTGTCCGTCGACCCCTCGGCGCTGATGGATGCGCCGAAAAAGGCGAAGGTTCTTCCGCGTGTCCTTTCGGAAGAGGAGACGTTCCGGATGCTGGACGCCGTCAAGGACGACGATCCCATCTCCTTGCGCGACCGCGCGATGCTCGAGGTGATGTACGGCTGCGGCTTGCGCGTGAGCGAACTCTGTGAGCTCCGCTTCGACAGCCTCGTCGCCGAAGGCGAACTGCTGCGAATCTTCGGCAAGGGATCGAAGGAGCGGATTGTCCCGATTGGCGGCGCAGCCGGACGAGCCCTGAACGACTACCTCTCCGGCGCGCGCGAGTCCTTCACCTGCGGCGATCTCGCCGAAACACATGTGTTCGTCACGCGGCGCGGCAAGCCGTTTACGCGACAGGGCGTCTTCAAGATCGTCCGAACGCGCGCAATGGCCGTCGGCATCGCCGCCGACCGCATCTCACCGCATGTCCTCCGGCACTGTTTCGCGTCCCACATGCTCGCGCATGGCGCCGACATTCGCGCCATCCAGGAGCTGCTCGGCCACGCGGACATCGGCACGACCCAGATCTACACGCACATCGACACGGCCCGTTTCAGCGAAATCCATAAAAAACATCATCCTCGCGCATGAACATCATTACCTTCCTTCTGGCTTCTGCGATTTCCTTTCACGGACTCACCCCCGCCGACTCGCGGGACGGACTCGCCAATCCCGAACGCGGCTGGCGCTTCGAGATCGGCATCGGACGACTTCCCGAGGATCCGGTCAAGTTCACGCATGTTACGGACCAATGGCCGTTTCCGCGATTCGTCAAGGACGGCGTGACCGTCTCCCAGGCCTACTGTTATCTGACCCAGTTTGCCAACGGACCGGTCTCAGACGCGAAAATCGCCGCGCTTGAGGCTGATTTCGCCAAGGCTCGCAGGGCGGGCGTCAAGTTCCTGCTGCGCTTTGCCTATGAGTTCAGCGACGAGGTCTCGTGGCGGACCAA
Organism: Kiritimatiellia bacterium; assembly: GCA_016303225.1. Lineage (GTDB taxonomy): Bacteria > Verrucomicrobiota > Kiritimatiellia > RFP12 > UBA1067 > UBA1067. The sequence continues at coordinate 5,049 of JAEDMC010000031.1, read as the reverse complement.
AGGCGCGCCGACCGCGGAACGCATTCTTGCGCACATTAAGCAGCTGACCCCAGTCGTCCGTCGCAACAGCGACGTGATCTACTGCCTGCAGACGGGCTGGGTGGGGCTCTGGGGAGAATTCCACTCGTCGACCCACGGCATTGAAAAGAACCCCGCCCATGTCGCCGCGATCGTCAAGGCGACGCTCGACATGCTCCCGCCAGACCGGACGACGATGATGCGCCGCATTGTTTACAAGGAGAACGTCCTGAAGTCGCTCGGTGCCGAGGGCGAAGTGACGGCGACCAACGCCTGGACGCAGGTTCCGACGGCGCGCATCGGCTTCTTCAACGACGGGACGCTCGCCAACTGGTGGGACGGCGCCACGTTTACCGAAGAGCCTTATGCGGATGGCGGCAACCGCGAATACGAGCGCGTTCACCGTGAAGGTCTCTACACGCCTGTCGACGGCGAGCTCTTCTGGACGGGACAGTATTCGCATCCTGTCTTTGCGGACGGCTATCGCGCCATCGACCGCTTCTCCTATCAGCACTACACGACCTTCTCCCTTGTACATGGCCATTCGCTCCTCGATCCGAACACGAAGCCCTGGACGATTGACGGCTGGAAGGTGACGCCGGTCACCGCCGAGGCGCTCAAGTTCTTCGGCATCGACTTCGATCCCGCCTACTTCGAGGGCGTACCGTACCGCACGGCCTATGAGTTCATCCGCGACCACCTCGGCTACCGCCTGGCCGTGAAGAAAGCAACGCTGCCCGACAATGTCGGACAGGGTGGGACAGTGCGACTGATGCTGCACAATTTCGGGTTTGCGCCGCCGGTCAACCCGCGTTGGCTGTACCTTGCCGTGTCCGATGGTGCGCGCGCGGAAGAGTGGAATACGGGCTTTGACTGCCGTAAGCTGATGCCAGGTGTTGATATCGAGGTAGAAACGAGGATTCCGGCGGTTAAAATGAAGGGAGCTAAACTCGCACTCTGGTTGCCGGACGCGGCGAAATCGCTTCGCTATCGTCCCGAATACGCCATTCGTCTGGCGACGCAGATGCCGGTAGAAATGGTCGGAGGACGCCTGTTGCACATTCTGTCACCCTTGACAAAATAACCGTCTTTCGGTAATATTCTTGCATGTTTATTTAACAATGAGGGTTTGTCAATGACTCTACGAGCTGTGGATGCGGGAGATTGCGGATATTGACGGGCAGCCGCTGGCGATTCCTGATCAGGCACCGATCGGCTGCTATGCGAAGCCCAAGAAGGGAATGTCTGTTTGGGTGAAATGATTTTGGAGAAACACATGAACACAATGAAAAAAACGATGGTGGCGGCGGGTTGCGTCGCTTGGGCCGTTGCCGCGCTGGCGGTGAACGATGACATCAACACGCGGAAGGCGGATACGCCCGACAAGGCGCTGACGGGCGAGGAGATCGTGAAGATTCCGCGGCGGGCGACGACGAAGACTCCGTTGCCGAAGGACGCGGGCGTCTACATCGGCTCGGGCGTCTATGGCAACCACGGCGGCATGGGCTGCGGCGGCTTCTGCTTCACCTACTGGCATCCGACGAAGCTCAACTACTACGAGCTCATCGATCTCTGCGCAAAGGAACAAGTTGGCAATACGCTTCAGTTCTGGCAGCACGGCGAGAAGCTTCTGGATCTCTCGCGGCGGGCGAAGGCCAAGGGAATTTACTCGACTTGCATCTACAGCACGGCGTCGAAGGACACCCTGAAGAGCCTGACGTCAGAGCTCGGCGACATGTGGCTCGGACACGACTTCGGCGAGCGTTACAACTTCTCGCTCTACCAGAATTGGGACAACCGCGGCGCCACGCTGAATGCGCTTGTCGACGAGTACATGAACCGCGTGCACAAGCACGTCAACGACCTGCACGAGCTCGGATGGGGGAACGTGCAGGCGACTTCGGCGAACTTCTCGATCGATTACGAGGTCGCGGCCGGCACGGAGATTCCCGTGACGGAGGACTTCCCGTTCGGTGACCTGACGCTTGCGTCGGCCATCTCGCGCGGACTCTACCGTCAGTATGACCTCCCGATGTGGGGTTCGCACCTCGCGCACGAATGGTACAGCTGGATTCCGCATCGGAATCCTTACAAGATGAGGACTCTGGAGACGGCGTTCCAGCTCAAGTACATGACGGGCGCGAAGATGATCATCAACGAGAGCGGCAACTGGCAGCTGCAGAGCTCGCTCTGCGAGGACTCGCCGATGTCAATGATGCCGATCACCTGCCGCAAGCTCAACACGAAGTGGGACAAGGCTGCGAAGGAGAAGTACGAGAAGCCCGTCCTGGAGGAAGGCAAGAAGAAATACTCCTACATCGACTACCGCTCGCCGGTGTCGACCAAGTACCGCAAGATCATCAGCGACTTCTATGCGTTCTGCAAGGAGCATCCGTGTCCAAAGGGACAGCCGGAGGCGACCTGGGCGATTGCGAAGGGCAATCTTGACCTCGGCGGATCGGGCTATGTCGCCGGTTCGGCCGTCTGCGGGGCGTACGACCTCGCGAAGAAGAACCCGAACTGGATGCACGGCCTCCCGGAAATGAGCTGGGACGTCGTCCGCAAGTCGGTGATGCCGATGCCGCCGATGCTCGCGCCCAACAAGAACATCCACTTCTCCGCCTCGCCGTACGGACTTTGCGACATCGTGTCGTTCGCGTGCGACAACATCACGGCGGACTTCCTCCTCAAGAACTACAAGGTGCTGATGTTCGCGGGCTGGAACACCTGCTCGCCAAAGCAGTACAAGATACTCTGCGACTACGTGAAGGGCGGCGGCAAGCTGGTGATCGGCCTCTGCCACCTGTCGACGGACAACAAGCGCGAGTACACGAACCTCAACGTCGACATGCTGATCAACAAGGGCGACCTGAGCGAGCTCTGCGGATTCAAGGTGACGGGCGAGACGTCGCGCAAGTACTGGGCGACCGGACCCTCGACGACGAAGAACTGCCTCGGTTTCATCGCGCGCCGCCGCTTTGGCTACATGTGTCTGCCGCTCGGCAAGCTCGAGTTCACCGCGCCAGCGGCGAATTTCGAGGAGCTCGCCGTCGACGACGAAGACGCGGAGCCGTTCATCCTCCGCTGCAGGAACGGCAAGGGCGAGGTTCTCTTCATGAACTGGTGGGCGTATCCGGCGGCGGCGAACATGGACGTCGGCTGTGGCGCCGAAGTGAAGGACGTCGGCATGGTCGGCTATCTCTACCAGTACGCCGCCAAGCTCGGGCGCGGCAACGTGTGGATCACCGGCGACGACTTCGAGAATCCGGACGACGACTGCGGCTGGGTCCTCTACTCCTACTTCCCGGACGAGGGCAAGATCTACATGCTGAACCTCGATTACGAACGCGAGCGCAAGTTCGTCCTGCATAACTTCGGCGAAAAGGACTTCATCACCCTCAAGCCCGGCGAGTTCCGCATTTTCGATTCCGTGAAGCTCGATCCCGACGAGAAACTGAACGTCGAATAAAATGGCACGCGGCAAGTTCATTACCTTCGAAGGCGGCGAAGGCTGCGGCAAGTCGACGCAGGTGAAGCGACTCAAGGAGGCGCTTGAAAAGACGGGCGTTGAGGTTCTCCTCACGCGAGAGCCGGGCGGCACCTGGCTCTCCGAGGAGATTCGCCACCTCATCAAGGACCAGACGACGGACGCGCCCTGTGACCGCAGCGAGCTTCTGCTCTTCTTGGCGGCGCGGGCGCAGCTCGTGAAGAACGTGATCCGTCCCGCCCTTGAGGCGGGCAAGTGGGTCGTCTCCGACCGCTTCAGCGACTCGACGATCGCCTATCAGGGGTACGGACGGGGACTCCCGCTCGACATCCTGAAGGACATGAACAACTTCGCCTGCGAGGGGCTGAAACCGGACCTCACGCTCCTCTTGGACGTGACGCCGGAGACGTCCCATGCGCGGATGCATCAGCGCGAAGAGGCGACGAACACGACGAGCGACCGAATCGAACTCGCCGGAGACGAGTTTCACCGGCGGCTTCGTCGTGGATTTGCCGAGTTGGCGAAGGTCTGCCCGGAACGGATTGTCACCATTGACGCCAACGGCACGGTTGACGAGGTGTGGGAGAACGTATGGAAGTTGATGAGGCGTTTTCACTGATCTCCCACGCCATCGATTCCGGTCATGCCGCCCACGGTTACTTGGTCGTCGGCGACCTGAAGGGTGGATGCGACGAGCTGACGGACCGACTCCTCCGGAAACTCTTCCCGAACGAACTGGAGCAGATTGAGGCGAAGGGGCATCCGGACGTCGCCTGGCTTGAGCCGGAAGGCGCCAAACGCATCATCAAAGTCGAGTCCATGCGCGAGCGGATCGTCGAGCCGATGTCGCTCGCCGCCTTTTCGGGCGGGTGGAAGGTCGGTGTCATCGTCGGAGCAGACCGCATGGAGGCGCCGAGCGCGAACGCGTTCCTCAAGTCGCTCGAAGAGCCGACGCCGAAGACGCTCTACCTGATGCTCACGGATCAGCCGGACGCGATTCTGCCGACCATCATCTCACGATCTCAGCGCATCGACTTGCCGCTCTCGGAGGGGTTGCTGCAAGACGAGGACTACGAACAGGTTTCCGAGCTTTTCGCCGCCAAAGATGCGGCAGGCCTTGCGACAAAGCTCGCCGAGCTCAAGGAGGACGCGGACGACTCAGACGTCCAGCTCGTCCGCAAGCGCTTTTTCAAGACGCTGATGAGCTTCTGCCGTCAGATGATGCTTGGAGGCAATTTGCCGCGTTATCAGGCCTTTCGCAATGTCGAGGCGGTTGAAGACGCCTATCGGCAGTCGGAGCGCTCGATGAACGACGAGGCCGTGCTGGCGTTCCTGATGGACCGGGTTGTCTTCCCGTCGAGCTAATATTTTGTATTGTCGCAAAGTTGTTTGAAGCATTCGTACCGTTGCCGATTGAAAAACTAAACGAAATTTTAGTGTTGCGGCAACGAACCCAGTGACGATTCTGTCGCTGGGTTTTCGTTTACTGTTTCAGTTTTCGCCGCAAAGGGGGCGCAAGGAGGGCGCAGAGATGTTTTGGGCAC
>JAEDMC010000230.1 GCA_016303225.1 Kiritimatiellia bacterium | reverse complement strand
CGAGTCGCGATAATTGCATAAAAATGACGAAATTTGACGGGGGGGGGGGGTATTTAATTGAAAAATATCGTTTGCCTTCTTTTTGTTGCGATTTGCGCGGCGGCGTTTGGTGCGAAGGAATCGCGGATTGTCCTTGATGGCGGGGGATGGAGCGGGGCGACGAACGGGTGGACTTTCGCAGGGATCGGGGCGGATGGTGCGATGGGCACGGGGAGTTTCATCGAATCGCCGCGATGGCCGAAGGCGGAGATATTGACGGCGACGATTACGCTGAGTTGTTCGACGAACCAGCCGAACCGATTTGTTCAGGTCACTTTTCTTTATGACGACGAGCTGCCGACGAGGGCGGTCAGGGTCGGGGTCGTCGAGAAGGCGGGCTTGGGCGAGAGCCAGTCGTTTGACGCGAACCCCGATCGGATCGCGCGAGGCGTTCGGCTGACGCTTTCGGCGGGAGAGGTTGGCGACTGGCGGATCGGAGGCGTGGCGATTGATTACGAAGGGTCGCTGGGGTTGCCGCATGCGGAGCGAGGGTTCAAGATTCTCATAAGCAGATGTTAGATTTTTGTTTCGGCGGTCGCGGAGCGACGCGCCCTACCGTGAATAACATGGAACCGAGCACGACATCGACGGGGACGCGGCTGATCGGCCAGGAGGGACATGACGGGGACTCTGACTGGGATCGGCTGAGCGCCAAGTATTGCGGATTCATCGTCGGGCACATTGAACGAAACTGCGGGGGATGGGGCGACCTCGGGATCGAGGCGTTCGAGGATGCGGTAGAGCGGGTCCGCAAGAAGGGCGGGCTCGACATCAAGGACTACAGGAAGGGGATGTTCCGCAAGGCCCTTATCCGGCTGAGCCGCGATATGTTGAGCGTTATGGGAAGGCGACGCGACAGACGCTGTGAGCGTGAGCGGGAGATTGTCGAGGGAATGCGGGTGCTGCGGCAGCCGAGCCGTCCGTCAGGGCTGTCGGACGAGGAGATCGCGCTGAGGGGCTTGAGGTTTCGCATCTGCCGCGAGTTGTTGTCCGGCGACTACAGGAACACCGACCTCGCGGACAAGTTCACGCCGGATGAGGAGGTCAAGGTTATCCTCTGGCGTCACGCCGTCCTTAAGAAGCTGAGCCGCGAGGACGACCGGGGCGAGGTCGCCGAGACGGGCGGGATTTCGGAGGAGGAGATCGACCGATGTGCCGCGGAGGAGACCGGCGCGAAGCCGTGGGTCGTCACGCGCGCGAAGCAGGAGATCAACGCGAAGATCGACCGCCTGGCGGCGGAGGAACTGGTGCGGAGGATCGGCGGATGTGGCGTCCCGTGACGACGATCCCGTCGCCGGACGAGCGGATCGGCGAGTGGGCGTTCGTCGTCGCTCAGGAGACGCACATTCTCGGCGAGGGGCAGTCGGGGACGGTCTTTCGGGTGCGCAATGTCCGGACGGGACATCTGGGCGCGATGAAGATGCATTGCGGGCCGTGTACGACCGTGGACGACGAGCGCTTCCGCGAGGAGCGGCGCATCTACGAGGAGCAGCCGATACCCGGCGACATGCCCGCCTATTACGGCAAGGGGCGGTGGAAGGGCGTTGACTACTTCGTGATGGAGCTGGTCGAGCGGTTCGATCCGCGCGGGGAGGGCGTGGACCGGATCGGGTATTTCATCGCGCTCACCTTCGTCTACGAGAAGCTGAACCGCCGCTACCTGCATCTTGACGGCAAGCTCGCCAACTTCGCCGTGCGGGAGGGGCGTCCCGTGCTGATCGACTTCAGCTGCGCGGTGGCGGTCGAGGACGGACGCACGATGTGCGTCCGCACGGGAACGCGCAAGTACCGCTCGCCCGAGGCCCGCGAGGGAAGGCCGCTCACGGTCCAGTCGGACATCTACACGGTTGCCGCCGTGCTTCAGGGGTTGCTCGCCGACGAGCGCGAGCGGCGCGTCTACGGCGACGCGATCAGCCACGCGATGGCGAACGACGAACGCGAGCGCACGAAGAGCTGGGCGGAGTTTCGAAAAGAGCTCAAGGAGGCGGAGGCCAAGTACAGGCGCAGCGCGGCGATTGAATGCCGCTTGCCGAAGTTCAAGGCCGTCGCCGGGGCGGTCGTGGGGACCGTCGGCGTTGTTGCGCTGGCCGGCTATTTCGGGACGCTCGTCGAACACGCCGATGACAAGACGAAAACGGGCGAAGAGAGGCAGGTCGGGCGAACCGACGCCGACGTGCAAAACGGCCTCGACGCCTATGCGGTAAAAGACTTTGCCAAGGCGGCGCACTTTCTTCGGCAGGCCGCCGACTCGGGCACCTGCACGAACGGGCAGGTCTTTTACGAGCTGGCGGAGATCTACTTTGACGGGTTGTCTGTCGAGCAAGACGATGAATTGGCGATCAAGTACGCCCAGCGAGCCGTCGAGTTGGGATCGACAAACGCGCTGCCCATGCTGAGACGGCTGGACAAGCTGGGCGTATTCGAGCGTCATTGAGCCCAAGTTGGCAGGCCGATGATGTTGCCGTTGACGTCAACGGGATAGACGACGATCTGGACGCAAGTTTCGCGAAGACCATCGGTGGCGTTCTGGGCCGTGGCCGAGAGTGAGAGCCGAAGCACGTCGTCGGACGGCGCGGTGAAATACGATCCTGACAGGAAGAGCGGATCTCGGCGGATGCCGTAGAGCTCGTGTTCCCAGGACGAATTGGAGGACAGCGAGTCCATTTGGTCAAACAAAGTGGCAGAGCCCGAAAGTTCGCCGCCGCTGTTGGCTGTGACACACCAGCTGATGGTGTCATCGTAGGCGGGATTCGCCCTTGTCTCGGTCGAGGCCATGTAGACGGCGACATAGGCGGAAACGCCCTCGGCCATGGCGTGGGTGTGGTGGACGGTGACGGCGGCGGTCGAGTCGTGCTGGGTGACGGCGGTGAGGTGATGGCTGGAGCGGCGGTTGCCGAGGGACTCGGTGTGCCACCGGTCGCCGGAGAAGATCGTCGCGTCGACGCGATTCGTGATGAAGCCCACTTCGTTGGTCGGATACTGTCCGGTGATTTCGAACCACCCGAACAACGACTCATAGTAGGCGTTAGACCGGATCTCGACCAACTCCGCATGTTGCGCCGCCCTGACCTCGGCCTTGGATTGCGTGAGGATTTCAATTAGGGTGTCGCCGAGTTCGGAAAAGGTATAGTCGCCGGTGCGTAACGCATTGCAGAAGAGGTCGAACTTGGTGCCGACGGCATATTGAAGCGGAACGCTGTTCGGTATTGCGACGATCCTTGGCGTCATGAACAGATCATAGAAGTAGTCGTAGATTTGCGATGGAGTCGCCATCATCAGCAATGGACGCGGCGCGGGGTGGTTGAGGTCGACGACATCGAAGGAGGGTCCGTAGTCGCCGCGATAGCCGTCGTCGAAGTCGAAGGTGAGCGGGATCGGGGTCGGGTAGGTGCGCACTTCGCAATGCATGAGAACCTCGAGCGGGAAGGCGTAGGTGCCGGGCTGGGTCACATTGACGCGGTAGGGTCCGCAGACGAGATAGATCGGTGGTTGGTTGATGGTGGTTGGAGGTTGGTCGAAGGCCGAGGGGTCGACCGTGACGCGGATGAGGGCGTGGCCGTTCTCGACGTTGATGCCGACATAGTCGTTGAGGAGCCAGTTGTCGTAGCCTTGGGCGAGAATGGCGTCGGCCTCGTCCGGGAAGGTCGCGCGAACCCAGTCGGCGTCTTGGCCGTGGCCGGGGAAGTCGGGCGGGACGGGAGCGGGATATATCGTTTCGACATTGTCGAAACGGACAGAACATGCGCCGGAGCGGAAAAGCTCGATGGAGGCGTCGACGCGGTTCGTGGCCGAGCGGTTGGCGCAACAGTTATGCCAGGAGAAGAGGTAGCTGTTCGAGGGCGTCAGTCCGTGGGTGAGGGAGGAGACGCCGGGCTCCAGTGAGACGCGAGCGGGCAAGGAGTAGATGAAGGTTGAAGGTGCGCCAGACAAAGGGG
>JAEDMC010000229.1 GCA_016303225.1 Kiritimatiellia bacterium | reverse complement strand
CGGTTCTCGAATTTGACTGGGACGGCGACGGCCTCGAGAACTCGGTCGACCCCGACCCGCTCGTCGCCGGGCCGGACGCCCACGGGACGAACGCCGAGTGGTACAAGGTCGTCTGCACGAACGTGTTCACCGCGGCGACCGAGTCGGCGGGCTCCGAACCGGAGGACTCCGACGTCCCGCGCCTCCTGCCCGAGGGCGTCGCGTTCCGTCCCGACGCCTTCACCAACGCCTACTACTTCGTCGACGTCGTGGCGGAGCAGGGACCCGCCCCGATCTACTTCATGGCCGGCCAGCGCAGCGACCTCGGCTCGCCCGTTCTCGTGGCGACCCCCGGCGTGACGAACCATGTGCCGCTTCAGATTGGCATCGAGTACGCGGTGACGTCCACCGTGCCGTTCTCGGTCGGACTGCCCATGAGCGGCTTCGCCGAGCTGCTCCAGGATGAACCGACACGCAAAACCATCAAGTGGCCTCTGGAGTTCACGTTCACGGAGGAGTCGTGTCGGGACAACGTCCGCACCTACTCGGTGAGCGTAGGTCCGTACAATCCCGGCGGGTACTTCTCCTGGGAGGAACCGGACGCTAGTCATGGCAGGGCTTCGCTCATGAGTGCCGGCCGCTCGTCTCCGGAATGTGGCTGTGTGTCCTTCGCGAACGGAGTCTGGACGTTCTGCTGCTCGGGGTCCTGCAGCTGCGGCGGGAACTGCGAGGCGAGCGGGTCCTACTACGTCGCCGGATCGATTTTCGGCGTGACGGGCGGCGTGTGCCGCTGCGGGTTCTACGACCCCGAGGACGACGAACCGCCTCCTCCCCCGGAGGAAACGCCGTCCGGACCGTCCCTTTCGGTCGAGTTCACCCGGCCAGTGATTCTCTTTGAGGAGAACTACAGCGACGAGCCCGGCAAGGTGGTGCAGGGCAGGTCGACGCGGTTTCGTCTCAAGGTGACGGCGAACGGCGGTCCCAACGGGGCGACGTTTTTCCTCTCCAAGTCCGGTCTGGAGAAACTGAAGGCTGTTGGTGGAGGGCTGGTTGATGTCCCTTCGTCCCGTACGCTCGAGCCAAACGAGGACTACAGCACGTCATTTGTCTGCGAGGGCGTGTCGGCCAGCGGCTCGGAGGGCGATGTCTCGCTGATGGGCTACATCGCGGACCAGCTGACCGGCCAGACGGAGTTCGCCAGCGGATCAGCCACGGTCGTAAAGGTGACGCTGTCCCCGATTGTGACGATTCGAGGATGCGCGCATCGACATACATGGGGGGTTGGAGAGGAGATTTCATGTGAATGGACGCCAGGTGTCTCTGGACTTGACGTCTCACCTTCAAGTGCACTTCGGGCCCTGGCTTCCTACAATTGTCGTAAAGACTATGTGTGCCCCTTTAGTTCTGCGGATCATGTTCTGTCAATCAATGCAGGCGATGTCTCGTACACGCCGTCCACCAAAGTAATAGTGCCTCGAACCGTTGTGGCGCGGCGGGCTGTACGTCAGTCATATGGGGTCTCGCCAGGACGCCCTGGAGGCGCTGGTCTTACGATGGACATGTACGTCTTGCCGGAGACGGTGGTCTTCCGTGGTATTGAGATGATGGAGGAAGTGTCCTACAATAGTACCATTGACGGATATTTTAGGAACAATCGTCTCTCGAATCTGTGGTATCACACCGAAGACAGGGGGGGAGGAGAATGGCACAGGATACAGGACGGGAATTATTGGTTCCGCGACGAAGCCTCAATGGGAGATGAGCTTATTCTGCCATGCTCTCAGGGAACCTTGGTTTGGCATATACCAATATCCTGGAGGGGCTATGGTGAAGACGACTTCTCTCTGCACCGACTTGGATTGGTTAATCAGACATTTACGATGACTCCTGCGGGGACGTTGAGGGTCTCCAAGTATCAGTACTGGGTAGAGCGGACGCTCAGTGGTCATTTTAATGCATCGCAAGGTGTCGCGGAATAGAGGGGGCGGTGGTGAATAGAGCATTATTACTCGTCGCGTTTGCATTGACGCTCTGCGGTTGTGGCCCTGGGAGAGAAAATGATTCGCATTCGCTTGAGTACCAAGTGGCACTGTCTGGAGTTTCCGAAATCGCTTGTACGAATGTTGTCTCCGACAGGAAGTTCAAAGCTCGTTTCTTTGATGTTTGTGGCAAGGTCTCTGGTCTCACAAACCAGAATGAGCGTGTCGAGTTGTTCCGTAGACTTTCCCAGGCCATGAGGAGGAGTCCGTCGCTCACCTATTCGGAGAGGGAGAGATTGGATCTGGCATATGCTTTCATGTTGCCGCATGAATATATTTCTTATAATCTTCTGAAATCCGGCGTGCCGGAACAGGAAGTCGAGGACTTCATAATCAACGAATTCAAGACCTTCCGGCTGCTGTGTCATCCCACGGAAGCTCAGAAGCAGGGGGGGGAAGGCGATAGCCGCGCCCGACAACTGCACGCTCGCTTTCTTAGTGATCTTGATGCATGTTGGAGGAACGACATGGGATTCTTTGAACGAAACTCAATCAGGACAATCTTCGATTCAACTTCTCCCGGTGCAAAGGAGCGGTTTCTAAAACGCTGGCATGACGAGTTCGGGTGCTTCGATTCCAGCCACAAGGGAAAATGATCAATTGAGTTGATTCCTAGGCGGAAGTACGGGCCCTCATTCCACTTTCGGGGCGGCTGCATGGAAGTCGCGCAGTCAGGACAGCCTTCGGCTATGCTGACACCTTTCTGGGACAGTAGGTACTTATGATGAATCGTTTTCTAGGAACCATCGGATTGCTGCTTGTCATGGTGGGGTGTGGAAGTGGTGGGACTTCCCTCGAGCGGGAAATCAATGAGCTGCCAGACCAGTGGAGTGCGGAATGGAAGTCCGGGGCGTCGTCCAACAACTACGCCATGTTGTCGCGCGTGATCTCGCTCACGAACGTCCAGGAGCGCATCCGGTTGACATGTGCCTTGAGGCGTCATTTCTGGAAATCTCCGGAATGGTACGTGTCCCGTAGACTGGGAATTCACGGTGAAGACGCCCGTCTGCTGTTTATGGACGGTTGCGCGAGCCGGTTGATCTTCGGCGACAACGTGACCTCCGAAAGCGTCCTGGCCGGATGGAGGATGAGAGCCGAAATTCTTGACGACCTGGAACGGATCATGGAACTTACCGCGGGAGATGTGGGCGGTGCCGACATAGAGAAGTCGAACTTTGCCTATAGAGTTCGGCGAAAATACGAACTGTTTTTCAGCCATCGGATCTCCGACTGCATTGGTTCGTACAACGCCTTGCCATCGGAGTGTCGCCCGTCCTTTGTTGAACAGATCAAGCGCGACTTCTTTGGTCGGAAGGGGATGGAGAAGGTCGACGTCCACAGTCTGCCAAAGGCGTTCTGGGAATGAATCAGTCTGGCATTAACCGTGCTTCTAATTCATCCCAGCTCGAGAGATGCCCAGCCCCGCGGTTCACAGGGAGTCCGGTAACATGAACTTTGTGAAGTACGCGTTCGTGGCGTTGCTGCTGCCATGTTCATCAGGGTGCAGCCGTGAAGGGAAAAACATGCCGGAGCAGGAGGCGTTATCGTCAAACTTCTGCCGCTCACATGAATACTGGGAGGACCGCTATCACCGGTTCTACGAGGAGCGGGTCAGACGGGGTGAGACGCACTGGCTGAGAGCCTTGTCGGGGTACTATCGGTTCCACTTGGAACTCGCCCGCGAGATTCTGGGGCGGAATCCCGTCTGGGCACCTAAATGAGTCTGCCAAGGTCAGGTCATGTCAGACGAACCCCTGGACCCCGATGGGAGAAATCGCAGCGGCGGTAGGTACGCCCCTGGTCGGGAGTACGAGTCCCCATTCCGCTTTCAAGGCGGCTGCACGGAAAATCCGAATCTGGAGAGCTGAATCATGACGAGACGCGAAGCGGTAGGACGGCTGCCATTTCCTTGTTTTGGCGGTTTCTCCAAGATCCGAGCGCCAGATGCTTAACGGCTGTTAAGTGTC
>JAEDMC010000228.1 GCA_016303225.1 Kiritimatiellia bacterium | reverse complement strand
CGTCTTCCTGAAGGGGCGCTACATCGGCGGCATCCGCATCTACGGCACGATTCAGAATGCACCCGAAGTCATCAACCGGCTGAACGTTGACGCGGTCGTCATCGCCTGCGTCGTTTCGGACAACAGGCTCAAGCTGATCAAGGAAGTCCTCGCGCCGACCGGCGTCAAGGTGACACTCTTCAGCTTTTCCGAGACGCCGGTGTAAGAACCTTCTGACGTACGTCCAGCAATAAATGGTCCCCAGATTTTGATATAATGCCTCCAATGAACGAAAACGATTCACTGTCCACGATCATCCTCCGCTCGGCCGGCATCTATTCGGGTGACGCGCTTCGCTTTCGCTGAAACCTCCGTCTGATTCAGTGCTTATGAAGAAAAAAACGGGTGATCTTGTCGACGCGGTCTTTTACAGGCGGATTAGGGGCGTCATTCAGGAGGCGCGGCGATTTGTCCATTTGACGGCGAATGTCGCAATGGTGAAGGCTTATTGGCTTGTGGGCAAGATGATTGTTGGGAAGCAAGGTGGTGTGGAAAAGGCAAAGTTTGGCGAAGGGCTTATTGATTCGTTGTCGCTCAAGTTGACTTCCGAGTTCGGCGCAGGGTTCACGCGTGTGAATCTCTTTGCGATGCGCAAGTTTTATCTTGCATTTCCAAAAGTTCAGACACTGTGTGAACAATTGAGCTGGAGCCATTACAGGTTGTTGATTGCGGTCGAGAACGACGAGGCGCGGCAGCATTATGCTGACGAATGCAGAAAGTCGCTTTGGAGCGTGAGGGAACTTCGACGGCAGATCAACTCGTTCTATTTCGAACGGCTGATCGAGAATCGGACGAAGCGCGGCAGGAATACTCTCGTGAGAGCGCTCGCACCCAAGAAGGATGCCGCACCATTGCGTGTTTTGCACGATCCGCTCGTGTTGGAGTTTTTGGGGCTTCGCGAAAATTCTGATTTTCTCGAGAAGGATCTCGAACGGCTTCTGATTACGCACTTGCAGAAATTTCTTCTTGAACTCGGACGCGGATTCTCGTTCGTTGAACGACAGAAGCGGCTGACTTTGGATGGCGAGCATTATCATGTCGATCTTGTCTTTTACAACTATCTGTTGAAGTGCTTTGTTCTTGTCGATCTCAAGATGGATCGACTGACGCATGCCGATCTCGGTCAGATGCAGATGTATGTGAACTATTACGAGCGGGAGTTGATGAACCCTGGCGACAATCCGCCGATAGGCATTGTTCTTTGCACGGATAAGGGGGCCGATCTTGTTCGCTATACGTTGCCATTGCATGAAAAGCGCATTTTGCCGCGAAATACAAACTTGTTCTTCCGACCGAAGCGGAACTTCTTGAGGAAATTCGTCGCGAGAGCGCGGCAATCGAACAGGCGACGATGAAATAATGGTATAATAAGGGGCAGAAGAAAGGACTATGCTGAACATGTCGTTGAACGACAGATTTATTGAGCAAATCCGCTTGCATCCGCGAGAGGCAAAGTCGCATTTCGAGATTGTTGATCCTGATGTATGGCGTGTTGTGCGCACAGGTGAGGCAGACCCCAGGGAAATAAAACATCTGAAATTGGTCGGGCCGTTCTCGTTTAGCGTAGATGGCGTTTCGTATGAGGCTTATGCTCGTCGAGGTGAATGCGCAGAATCGCAGCGCATGTTTCTTGATGATTGGATAGGCGAATCTTCGGGCAAGGAGGTGGAGGCGGCCGTTGGGTCGGCAGACGAGTCGCTCGCAATGCCCGTGGCAGGGAAGGCCGTGTCCGTTGCAGTCACGTCAGGCAAGACAAAGAAACAGACGAAAAGCTCCGTACCGCCACAATCTCCGCGACAGGTATTGACGGGAGGATCGACTGCTGTCCCGCCTGTCGCTGAGGCGACGCCAGCACGGCGGATGCTTCTGCGAGACAATCCCTCGGAAGAAGTGCCTGCGAATTCTCTCGCGACGATGATCCTGAGGTCCGCCGGAATCTATTCCGACGAGATCCTTGAGAGAATTGCCATCCAGCGGACGGCGAATCCCGGCATGGGCCTGGCGGAAGCGGCCGTCAAGTTCGGCGGCGTGAAGGAGAAGGATTTCCTTGCCGCCATCGGCAAGGCGCTGGGGCTTGAGTGCGTTGATCTTGAGAAGCAGAATCCGAATCCGGACGCCCTGCAGAAACTGCCGGCGTCCGCCGTCACGCAGTTCAACGTGTTGCCGTTCCGCATTGACGCCGATTCGCTGACGATTGTCTCGTCCGATCCGTTCGACACGAAGGCGGCGGACGGGCTTCGGCTCGTCGCGGGCGTCCGCATCAAGACGGTCCTTGCGCCGAAGGAAGAGGTCGAGAAGGCCGTGAAGAAGTTCTACGGCGTCGGCGCCGAGGCGATCGAGAAGATGCTTGAGGACGGCCGTTACGACGTCGGCGAAGAGTTCGGCGCGATGACGAAGATCGACGTCAACGAGATGGGCGAGGAGGCCTCGATCGTCCGCTTCGTGAACCAGATCATCGCCGAAGCCGATCGTCAGGGCGCGACCGACATTCACATCGAGCCGCAGGAGACGGAGCTCCGCATCCGCTACCGCATCGACGGTATGCTCCACAAGGTCGACGTGCCGCCGCAGCTGAACCGGCTCAAATCCGCCATCATCTCGCGTATCAAGGTCATGGCGAACCTGGATATCGCCGAGAAGCGTCTGCCGATGGACGGCCGTATCGGCATCCGCATCCAGGGCCAGGACATCGACATCCGCGTCTCGACGATGCCGGCGGCGTATGGCGAGTCGATCTCACTCCGTTTGCTCGCGAAATCCGGCAGCTTTGTGAAGATGCAGGACCTCGGGTTCAATGACCGCGACTACTCGGTCGTCGACAAGATCATCCACCGTCCGAACGGCATCTTCCTCGTGACGGGTCCGACCGGTTCCGGCAAGTCGACGTCGCTCTACTCGTTCCTCAGCGAGGTGAACAAGATAGACGTCCGCATCATGACGGCCGAGGACCCGATCGAATACCACATGGCGGGCATCAACCAGGTGCAGATGCAGGCCGAGATCGGCATGAACTTCGCCCGCGCCCTGCGCGCGTTCCTGCGTCAGGACCCGGACATCATCATGGTCGGCGAAATCCGCGACCGCGAGACGGCCGAAATCGCCATCAACGCATCCTTGACGGGCCACATGGTGTTCTCGACGCTGCACACGAATGATGCGGCGGGCGCGTTCCCGCGTCTCATTGACATGGGCGTCGAGCCGTTCCTCATCGCGTCCGCCGTCGCGGGCGTCATGGGTCAGCGTCTCTGCCGCCGGCTGTGTCCGAAGTGCATGAAGGAAGTGCCGCTCGACATGAAGTACTACACGCTCGCGACGCCGCCCGAGAAGAACACGGTCTTCGAGCCGTTCGGCTGCGACGCCTGCTCGCGCACGGGCTACAAGGGCCGTCGCGCGCTCTTCGAGGTGCTGGAGGTCGACGAAGACATCGAGGGCGCGATCGTCCGCCGCGAGAACGCGACGCAGATCCGCAACCTTTCGCTCTCGAAGGGCATGAAGACGCTGCGCGAAGACGGCTGGGCTAAGGCCTTCAAGGGCGTCACCTCCGTCAAGGAGATTCTCCGCGTCACCGAAGACCAGTAGGTGTTCGATCCAGCCGCCGGATATCTTGGATGGAGTTTTGATAATCCGAGCAAAGTGGGCGGCCGCAGCCGGATTACCCGACTACGGCCGCCCCGTCAACCTACACCTACCTCACTCCTTGCGCAGGGTGAAGTCGATCCAGACGTTGAGGTCCGTCGCTTCGCCGTGCTTCAGGTAGAGGCCGAGGTGGCATTCGTGGTCGCCCGGCTCGAGCGTGTCGACGTAGCTGCCGACGCCGGCGATGAGCTTCGAGCCGTCGTTGCGCGCGCCCTCCGTCAGGTCGAGATAATCCTCGAGGCCCGGGCCGAAGAACCTCACCCCGGTGACGCCGTCGCCGCCGTCCTCCGCGAGCTCCAGGCCCTCGCCGTC
>JAEDMC010000030.1 GCA_016303225.1 Kiritimatiellia bacterium | reverse complement strand
GCCAAGCGAACTTATGCAGCGGAAATCCACCCACAGTCATGCACGAAGAGCCCTTCTTTTTAGAGCTCGCCTTTCGGGGAAGTGCGACTTTGATGCCCAGATGACAATACAAGAATGAAAGATCCGATTCTCATCTGTCCCCATTGCCTGATTGCTGTTAAAACAGACCGCAAATGTCCGCGTTGCGGACGCACGGTCGATCTTGGTGAATGGCCCTCTTTGCGAAACCGCGAGGACATCTCCCCCTGTCTGTCGACGGGGCTTGATGCGCCGGAGTGCGATGGCGGTCCGTATCGGCTGCGTTCCATTTTGCCGGGGAAGTCGGTTCCGGGTATGTTGCGAACGGTCCTTCCGTTCGAGTTCGCATACGGCAAGTCGTGCGTTTGCATCGGGAGCTCGGCATTGCTAGCAGATGTGATTGTCGAAGGTGCCGCGCCTCTACAGGCGGTCTTGTTGCTAAATCGCAAGACGAAGAAATGGTGGCTGCTGGATTGCGGCAGCGAGTTTGAGACAACCGTGAATGGCGAACGCATTCGCCTGCACGAATTGCAAAGTGGAGACCGGATAGGCCTAGTCGGGATGTTCCTGGCATTTCGTGGTGACCGACTGGAATCGGGAGACATAACAGCGCAGGGGGTGTCCTTGACGGTTCGCAATATGACCTTCAAGGTTGTAGGACGGTCGACTCCAATTTTGGATCGTGTTTCCTTTACGGTCAGACCGGGCGAATTTATCGGCGTGCTGGGTGGAAGCGGTTGCGGCAAGAGCAGTCTTGTGCAACGGATAATTGGGCTGTCAAACGAATATACCGGCGAGGTGCTGGTCAATGGCCACGACCGTCAGGAGGTCGAAACGGAGTTTCGGGCGGCGACTGCCTATTTGCCGCAGAACGTCGATCAGTCGTTGCACGAGTCGTTGACATTGGAGGATGAGATTTCCTGCTTCCGCAGCTTGCACCTGCGACCCTCACCCGATGATGTCCGAGAGAACGAAGACTGCTTGGCGGCACTGGGGCTTTCGGGGCGGGAGCAGTCACGGATCGGGAACTTGAGCGGAGGTGAAAAGCGCCGCGTGGGCATTGCACTTGCGTTGTTGCGCAAACCTCAGCTGATGCTTCTTGACGAACCGGGCGCGGGTCTTGATCCGGCGTCCGAGTGGACGCTGATGCGCCATTTGAAAGGCATTGCCAGTCAGGGTCGCACCGTGTTGTGCGTGACGCATCTTCTTGAACATGCAGACTTGTTCGATAAAGTTTTGGTGCTGTCTTGCGGTCGCGTGGTATATTTTGGCCCAGCTGAAGGCGTACTTCCGACCTTTCAGGTCAAGAACTGGTCAGAGCTTTACCACCTGTTGTCTTCCGGAGACGTTGAGTCTCATTATGAATTGCCTGCGGTGGATCGAACATGTTCGGATTTGCCACAGGGCCCGGCGTCGGCTTCTTTCGGACAGGTCGTTAAGGGGTATTGGAGTCGGTTTAAGAAGGAATTCCTTTTTAGCCGGTCGTTTTGGTCATCGCAGCCAGTTGTATTCTGGTTGTGGCAACCATTGGGACTTGTCGTCGGCCTTCGCCTTGCGTGTGCCTATTACTTTCAGATGTGCAATGGAGGGAAACCTGTTAATGACATTGAAATGCTGGGTTTTTGCGCCGCGCTTTCGGTGTTTTGGACGGGAATCAACAATGCCTCGCGAGATTTGGTGCGGGAGCGAGTTCCTGGGCGTTGCCTTGAACGGTTGAACAATGTTTCTTATCGGGGATATCTTACATCACGATCAATGTGGATGCTCGGCATGTGTCTTGTTGAGGCGCTTTCGTTTACGCTGTTGCTGTGCATAGCCGGTGCCATCCCAGTTCCGCTTGTCTGCAGCGATTACGTCAACCGATTGGCAATCGGCCCGCTTTGGTTTATTCCACTTGCCGCGTCAAGTATAACCGGAGGTCTTTGGGGGATGGCCGTTTCTTCGATTTCCAAGAAAGAAATCGGGGCTGTGTCCATTGTGCCGAACCTGGCAATTCTTGCCTTGTTGTTTAGTAATGCAATTGTGCGGTTTGATGATGGTTCGGGTGCTTATTTTGGTTTGGCGAAGACCTTGGCCGTGACGTTTATGCCGTGCCATTGGTCTGCTCAATTGATTGAACACATTCAGGCCGGAACGGCCCTGCTGCCGGATCTGTGGTATCTGTTGGCGCAGTTGGGGGCTTATCTCGTTGTTTCGCTCGCTTTGGTCTGGCATTTTCAGAAAACGCGAGAGAAAGAGTGGAATGGCCGCTGAAGAAAGGATCGGTAAGAAATGACAAACGAGAATCAAGATAAAAACCTGGATCTGGCGATTATAGGATACTCACAGGCAGGGAAAACGACTTTGGCCGTGGGATTGTATGCGACATCGACAGAGGACTTCACGGTGATTGGCGAGGGCGAGGACACCGAGAACTACTTGCGGTCGCGCAAAGCCATGCTTGAGACTGGCCATTGGCTGGATGCGACGCAGGAACGGGATCGGCCTGAACTCTGCCTGAAGATCATGCGCCGGGGGCGGACGCCGGCGTGGATTCGATTCAAGGAATACATGGGCGAATTGGCGTACAATTCGGAAACCTACAAGCGCGATGTCATTGGCAAGCCGCGCGGGGCGATCATTTTACTGAATCCGAAAATGGACATCCTTTCTGATGCAATCCGCCGGATTGAGATGTTGGCGCAGATGCGTGAAATCGTCAGCTATCTTGCCTCGAATGAAGTCGGCTGTGAGTATGTCGCGGTTGTGACGACTGCGAGCGACCTGCTTGAGGGGTGTGACGCCGCGTTCAAGGAAAACTTTGACGACTACAAGGCGGAAGTTATCAATGCGATCAAGACAAGTAAATTTGGCGAACAGGGAACTTGGAAGGAGTTTGCCGTTACGGTCAGCGGTAAGCTTGAGGACGTGACGCGTCCGCGGATTGCGAGGGGTGCTGGCAACACCTCGCGGCTGCCGTTTGTCTGGATCATTGACGAGCTTGAGAAAAAAGCGAAGGAGCAGGTCTCGAGTCGTCGGATGAAGCATGCTTTAATCGTCGCATCCTTGGCGATCGGTGGTTTGGCCATCGCTTTTATGGGATGGTTCTTCGGACTAGATCGTATGACTGAACGCGAGCTGGCGAGACAGACAGAGGAGCCCGTTCGCTTGCTGAAGACCGCAATTGATGCCGAGAAGATTGCCGACATCAATCGAAACTGCTCGGCGATAGAGAAGGCCGTTGCGCAGGCCGAGTCAAGTTCCGTTTTCTTCTCATCCAATTCAAATCGGCTGGCTGCGGCGCTGCATGAGCGATACAGCCGAATTGACGAGGGACGCATAGTCGCGTTCCCGTTGCGGTTCGAGCAGATGAGACGAGAGGCCGAGCAACTGGCCAAAGAAGAAACATGCCAAGCCTGGCGGAGGGAATATGAATCTTGGAAGCCGACTTCGGAGAAGGCGGTCCGTCAGCGGCAGCAGTTGCTGAATGATTTTGACGGGGAGGTCGCTGAATGGCGGAAGGCCTATGAAGGGCGAGTCTATCGGGAGACCAACGAAAAACTTCTTGCGAAGCTTCGCAATCTGAAGGTCGAAGACGAAGGTGCCGGAAACGGGTTGCATGGGCTTTTGTCCGAATGTCGTCGTGTCGAGAAAAATGCTTTAAGTGAAGAGGCATTTTCGCTTGTAGCGTTCTCGGTACGGACGTCGACTTGGGCTGTTGTACGCCTAACACGAGACGAATCGCTGGGAAGACTTATCCACGAACGGCTGTCAGTCCTAAAACCAGAATCTCCGTCGCGGCCAGAATTGAATGCCGAACTGCGCGGCTATTTTGAGGAAGTTGTGAAGGGAGACGTGATGTCGCAATCGGACAAGACCTTGTTTTTGAATCGAATCGAAGGAGAGGTGAAGTCCCGTCAGGATGCCTGGGCCAAATGGCAGAACGAAGAATGTGAGAAATTCAGGGCCGAACTCTCCCAAAAAAAGGATGCGTATGATGCGGTTATGGCTTTTCGCGATTTTGAGCAATACCATCAGTCTGCACCGATGTTCAATGGAGTGGTCCTTTCCTTGCATGAACGTGTCGGTAGCGATTTTAGGCGACTGGTTGATGAAGTGCGATCAGGGAAATGCCCTGACACGAAGAAGAATTTCATGAGTACAAGAGAACTCTGTGAGGCGTTGCTGAGAGTTAAGTGTCCTGCGATGAAGAGGTCATGCTGGTACAGGTTTGCCGAGGACTGCAAGAACAAGGGGAAAATCAGTGACGGCATTGCAAAAGCGTTCATACAGA
The DNA here is from genome assembly GCA_016303225.1 of Kiritimatiellia bacterium. GTDB lineage: Bacteria > Verrucomicrobiota > Kiritimatiellia > RFP12 > UBA1067 > UBA1067. The sequence continues at coordinate 15,965 of JAEDMC010000030.1, read as the reverse complement.
CATATACGGTGGGGCGCATTGAAATGAAAACGATTGCACGGAGTTTGTACGAAAAACCTCGGCAAACTGTACGGTTTCAATGTTGTTTTACGAAATGTGAAAATGGCGATCATCGTAATGCCAGTGCTGTCAAGGAGTGTGAAATTCAAGTTGGTATGGGAGAGAGCGAGTGGAATGACCTCGCGCTTGCTGGAGTGAGTTTTACTGGAAACTGCTGGAATCCCGTTCTGCTGACCGTGCGGGGGAATACAGACTCGGTCGCAAATGGATATCACCGCGCGTCCTGCCTTGGGGAGGATCTTGACATGGGTGAAGTTCAGTACCATGAGAGTAATTTTACTGGCGATGATACGGACATGAGTGTTCACGTTCGGGCGTGCATGGATGTGGCTGGCAAGGCCATCTGGGAGTATCTTCCTGAGAATACAAAACTGGAGCTTGAATGAAACTGGAACAGGTGTTTTACGGCCGAGGTGAGGCCGGATATACGATTTTGTCGTCCTCAATGCCAAGTTGCGGTCTTGCGGACTTGGTGCAAGACATTTGCGGTTCCGTGGGTACACCTGGCGTAGAGCGGAGTGAGGACGACAAGCCGTTCCTCGTGCAAAAAACCGTTGGCGACACTGTGGTTATGGCATGCGGGCGGACGGGACTGCCGGATTCCATGGGGCGGCGCACGTTGCTGTTCCATGTGTTGTGCGCACCTTGTTCAGACATGCAACGCATGGGGCTGTCGGCGCTTGAACTCTATCACCGCCGCATGTTTGCTGCTGAATGTCCGAAGGGGAGGATCGCCGCGTTGGAAATTCCGGATTCCCCCTGTAAAAATCCAGGCGGATTGCATCGGCTGCGTTTGCCGGCCGTGGTGAAATGTCGGCGTGCGGAAAACCTTGATGTTCTTGAGTTATTGGGTGATAAGATCGTTACATGCAATTGGGCCTCGTTCTCATGGCGTCCTTTGGATGAGTTTGACTTCTATGGTCTTGAGTTTTCGCATGGTCTTGGATCTGTGCCTGTGACATATAATGTGTACGATTCCCATGGTGCAGTGTTGCGTGCTGGGGCGGAAGCCCCGCAAGAGACAAAGGAGGATGTTGTGATCGAAAAACCGCGACAGCGCGGGCGATTCCCGTGGGATGGTGTGGTTGTTGGCGCGACATGTTTTGCCGTCGGTTTCATCTGTGGAGCCAAGTTTACGCCGACGCCCCACGATGTCGCCGCCAGTCGTCCGCCCACTGTGCAGAAATTGCCCGTTTTCGATGAGCGGCATCGCATTGTTGATTTCGAACAGGAGATCGGCAGGAAGATCTTGCCACGAGATCGGCAAAGTGCCTTTGTCGAGTCGCTTCGTGCTTATGTTCGATTCGTGAACGAGAATTTCGTATCAAAGAACAAGGAGGATTCCAATGAGTAAAGAAAGTGGTGGGTTCGAATGTCTGACAGTTCTGCTGGTGATGGTGTTAGTGGCTTCGCTCGCCGGCAATTATTTGCAGTACAAAGGGCGAAGTGCCGGCGAATCGGTTGCAGGAACGGCCGCAGGGTCTACAGATGAAACGGACTATCTGCGGAATGTTGCGGAGAGCTTTGGGTTACATCCGGCGGAAGATCGTCAGGCGTGTGACATTGCAACGGATTTGAAGTTGATGGCCGGAACAAGATGCAAGGTGCCGTCACGTTTGCTGGCGGATAAGACCGTTGAAGAGTTGTGCGAGGTCATTTCAAAGGAAGAGGCCGAGCTTTTGCGGTCCGAACACAGGTTCATCTTGAAAAATTGCGGTAAAACGTTTATCGTGTTGGAGGATGCAAAATGAGGTCTGCTGGGTGTGGGTTGGTGCTTTTGGCCGTCGTGGCTTTTAGCGGGTGCGTGAATGGAAAGTTTGCGATGTTGCAGCAACCGTCAAGCGTTGACGAAACTCGGTATCTGATTCCCATTGCTCGACAGATCGGTCTCAATCCGCCAGCTGATCGTCAGGCATCAGACATTGCGTCTGATATCCGATTGGCGTTGGACGGGGACATTTACAAGGTGCCCGATCCGCTTCCTGATACGCTGGTGTCGGAGGTGTCTTCCGTTTTGCGTCCAGCAGAGCGCAGGGCTTTGTTGGAAATGCAGGAATTCCTGAAGACCATGAAATCTTGTTGCGTGGTGGCTTTGCCGAAGAAGTGAGGTTAAAACAATGGAATCTGAAAAGAAATATGTGACATGTCCGTATTGTGGTGAGCAGATATTGTCTGAAGCGGTCAAGTGCCGCTATTGTCATGAGTGGGTCAACGATTCCTGTGTGGGCTCGGGCAAATCAAGCAGACCTTGGGGAATGATATGCGGACTAGCGGGATTCATCATTGCCGTGTGTATTGTCGGAAGCTGGCTTTGGCGGATTGAAAGCGAGCGGCGACGCATTCGACAAGAGAAAGAACGTCTTGACACCTTTGGCCTGGTTCTCGCCGGGGGATGTGCCAAGGGTGCCTACGAGGTCGGCGTCTGGAAGGCATTGGAGGAGGCAGGAATCACTTCTAAAATACGGGTGTTGTCCGGGACGTCAATAGGTGCAGTCAATGCGGCATTGTTTGCTTCGATAGGTATGGGCGATGCCAAGCGTTGCGAAGACATCTGGCTGGAGAAAATAGAGAAGGTGTTTGAGTTTGATCAAGATGCCATGTATGGGATGCTGTCGTCGTTGCTGGAAGGCGATAAGGATGAGCGTTGGTCGATAGTTGAGGATGTCGAAGGTGCGATGCATAAGACTTGCAGGGCGACGGCGGGTAATGAATACGCAGAGGGGGTTTGCGATGCGCGGCCGCTGCGCAAACTCCTGTCTTTGTATCTGCCCAGATATTGGTCGCGGAGACCTCCGTTTGTTTACGTGACGTCGCTGACCAAGGAGACAAAGCGGCTGAAGCGCTTTGTCTTGAATGGCGAAAACAGTTCGCGCTACCTTAATTATGTCATGGCGTCGGCAGCGGTCCCGTTTATGTTCAGCTCCGTTTTGATTGATGGCATTAGTTACATTGACGGTGGCTATGGCGCGGAAGAATGGGGGTTGGACAATGTGCCCTTAGATCCTGTTCGTGATGGGCATCCCGAGGTGGGAACGGTGATAGTCGTCTATCTTGAGGGAATTAATGAAATGACGCATCGGAAGCGGCCTGAGGACTTTCCCAATGGACGAATGATCGAGATTATTCCCTCGCAAAATATCAGCAAGCGAGATGACGGATCGGATGGCGCATTGGATTTTTCGCCTGAAACAGTGGCGCGACTCATTCGACTCGGATATGAAGATGCGAAAAGGACGCTTGCGAATACACTGCAACGTGTCGAATCGTCGTCTGGACATGTCTCTTCGGCAACTGTGGGGGATATTCCGGTTGCGTCGAAGTGGGCGAAGCGAATGGACCGCAGCTCCCAGAACATGAATGCGGTTGCAAAAGAGGCAGGTGATGCAGCGTCTACCGCTGTGGTTCAAGCGGAACGTGCGTCGGCACAGGCGAGTGACAGCGTTTCGGCTGCAGAGTCGGAGGCTGCAAGGGTTGTTGAAAAAGCTGCGAAAGCAGCGGATGAGACATTAAGGAAATTTCTCAAGTGAAAGGAGGTCAGGACATGTCTAATTGTCGTGGTTTAGTTTTGATGTCGATTGTCTTGCTGTTAGCATTGCAGGCAAAATGCGATTGCGATGCTCTTCAGGTGGACGATTTTCTGGAACTGTCTCTTAACATGCGTCGGGCTGCATTCATCGGTGGCAATGCGGCTCTAACCCAGGATCAGAAGTCGCAGAAGTTGTCTTCGCTGAGTATGCTGGGCAAGAGCTATGTCTTCGGAGATGGCGTTGTTCGGGACGTTCGGACGGAATGGGCGGAAATTGAATATGATTCGTGCGGGCAAAAGATACTCGTTGAAGTTCCGTATCATGAAGAATGGGTGTCGGATGCGATGTTTGACATTCATGCTGGACAATCTGTAACGGCGATACAGGGAACCATTTCTTCTTTTCGCCCGGATCGCGTTGTTGTGAAGATTGACAGTTTTGCGGTAGGAACAAGGAGGGCATCGAAGGATGAACGTATTTCGCCGCAGTCGCGTCCTGATTTTCATACAATTACGGGGACAGAACTGCTAAAGTACATGGAATCGCAAGATGGCGGGTTGACGGAATTGCAGAAGGTGAGGATTGAACGCGCGGTGCTTGACCGTAGTCTGACCTTTGAGGGCGTCTTTGTCTCTCGTCCTTTGACGTCGGGGTTTCTGTGCGGGTATGACTATATGGATTTCAAGCGAGCGGACCTGCAATCCGTGGAAGTTGAAGGGCAGATTCGGGATGGCGAAGCCGACTTGTATTCGCAGGCCATGAAAAGCCGTGTCAGGGGATTGCTTCGTCAAGATGCTGTAGACAGCGTCACGGGCGTTGTCGTGCCTCCGATTGAGAAGTCCTTGATCAGAATCAAGTTGCGCAGTCTTACGATAGCGGGTGCGCCTATTGATTGGAGATGACGTCTTTCTTCTCCTTCGGTAGTCGCTAATCTGTAGCGATGCCTATACCTGGGACAATGTCGTATAAAGATTAGTGGCGACTCCTGTCCCAACTGTGACTTAAGAAGGGGTTGGGACGGGGCGAGGACTTGAAAACTGCCGCGTATGTCAATTGGGGGATATGTGATTGCCGTTCTTATACCGGGGTGCCGCTTCCGCTCTTGTCTTATGAATGTCTCATGTCATAAGTCGTGGTGGGCTAGTGAAGGTGTTCCTTTGACAAACTTGGAGTTTAGCAAGGGTTGATTTGCCATCGGCGAGGGTTGTTGAACCGACTCAGCGGAGCCGTTGAGGAGAGTCGGCAAGGGGGGAATTATGACACAGTATAGGGGGATTTATGACACAGTATCAGGGGATTTATGACACAGTATCAGGGGATTTATGACACAGTATGAGGGGATTTATGACACAGTAGGGTGTAAGAGATGGGGCTCTATGAGGTTTGTGAAAGGGCGGTAGGGGATTTGTGAAGGGGCGGTAGGCGTGTCAGTGGCGACAAAGGAGAAGAGGCGTCTCGTCGCTTGAACAAAGACGACTCCGCGGGCGACTGAACAATCGCGGAACAGCGAAGATTGCGCTTAAAGACGATTGATTGGACTAAGGATGAGCTTCCCTGACAAGCGGCGAGACGCCGCTTCCCCTTTGGAAGACGCCGCTTCCCCTTTGGAAGACGCCGCTTCCCCTTTGGAAGACGCCGCTTCCTCTTTGTTTAGGGGCGTATCGTGTTCAACTTGTTTTTGCGCGTCAACTAACTCGCCGATGATTAACGAAGTTGCGTCCGCTTGCGTCTTGGGGGTGAATACTATATAATTTCCCGATATGAAAATTGAAAGAGCTTTGGTGGCGATCGGCGTGCTGGCGGGCGTGCTGACGGCTGGCGCTGCGCGTGTCGAGGTTTTCCCGCAGTCGTTCGAGGCTGGCGGATGGGGATTGGATGCGGGACTGATGGATGTCATCGGCTCGCCGCACCTGATTGCGCATGGCATGGGACGTCCGGTGCCGGACGCGACCGCCAGGGTCGTCTTCCCCGAGGCCGGCGTGTGGCGCGTCTTCGTCCGGGCGAAGAACTGGACAGAAGGTGCGCCCGGCAAGTTCTCCCTGCTTGTCAACGGTACGGCGCTGAAGCACGTTTTCGGTGCGGGCGAACGTGCCTGGGCCTGGGAGGACGGCGGTACGGTCGAGGTCAAGACGGGATCGGCGGACATCGCGCTTCGCGACCTGACGGGGTTTGACGGCCGCTGTGCGGGCGTTGTTTTTACGAAGGGAGACGAACCGGCGCCGACAGGCGCGCTCGACGTGCGCGGACGCGAGCCGGACGAGACGCGCGACTTTGATTTTGTGGTGGTCGGCGGCGGTATGCCCGGCTGCTGCGCGGCGATTGCCGCGGCTCGGGCGGGGATTCGCGTCGCGCTCGTGCAGGACCGTCCCGTCCTCGGCGGCAATGCGTCGTCCGAGATCCGTGTGTGGTGCGGCGGCGAAAGCCGGCATCCGATCGTTGACGAGCTCCGGAACCTCTTCATGAACCGCGATCAGCTGTCCGTCGAGACGGACAAGATGCGCCTGGCGACGCTGCAGCGCGAGCAGAACCTGACGGTCTTCCTGCTGCACCGGGCGTTCGGGGTCGAGAAGCAGGGGAATGCGATTGCGTCCGTCAAGGCGCTGAACCTGGCGGACAACCGCATCGTCCGTTTCCGCGCGCCGCTCTTCTGCGATGCGACGGGGGACGGCTGGGTCGGTGCCTGGGCGGGGGCTGACCTGCGTTACGGACGCGAGTCGAAGAGCGAGTCGGGCGAGAAGTCCGCCGTGGAGAAGGCGGACCGGACGGTGCTTGGCGCGTCCCTCATGTGGGAGAGCGCGAATGCGAACGACGACGTGCCGTTCTCCGCGCCATGGGCGGAGAAGTTCGCCGAGTCGGGTCCGGCCTTGAACGGCGAGTGGAACTGGGAGTATGGTCTTGACCGGGACATGATCAATGAAGCGGAGGAGATCCGCGACCGCCTGCTTCTCGCAATCTACGGCGCGTTTTCACTTGCGAAGAAGGATCCCGCCAACTCGCGGCGGATGCTCGTCACGTGTCCGTACGTCCTCGGCAAGCGCGAGTCGCGGCGGATTCTCGGTGACTGGATCCTCAAGGAGGACGACATCGTCGCCAAGACGCAGTTTGAGGACGCGATCGCGACGGGCACGTGGTCCATCGACATCCATTTCACGATCAAGGCCGCGCCGTATCTCACGTCCAACACGCATCCGATCTACGGGCGCTACTGGATTCCCTACCGCACGATCTACTCGCGCAACGTCGACAACCTCTTTGTGGTCGGCCGCTGCTTCAGCTGCACGCATGTCGGCCTCGGCAGTCCGCGCGTCATCAACACGCTTTCGCAGCTTGGCGTTGCGGCGGGCACGGCCGCGGCGATGTGCCGCGAGGCGAAGTGCGGTCCGCGGCGGATTTTCGCGGACGGCAAGTGCCGCGAGCTGCAGCACCGCATCGGCGGCGACTGGCCGGGCAATCCCGATCCGTCGAAAAAGGGATGGTCGTATGTGGACGACGAATCGCCGGACACGGTCGTGAACGGCACGTGGGCGCAGGACTTCTGCTGCAACGGCGGGCAGTTCGGCGACAAGGCGTCGTGGTCGTTCGGTCCCGAGACGGGCGGATCAGTCGTCTACCGACTGCCGGTCGCGCGCGCAGGGCGCTATCGGCTCTACGGCAAGGTCCCCTATGACTGGACAATCAAGCTGTGCAACCGCATCGCGGAAATCAAGGTGACGTCGAACGGACAGACGAAGACGCTCAGCTGGAACCAATCCCTGCAGACGGGTCGCTGGCTCGCGATCGCCGAGTTGGAGCTGGCGCCCGGTGCGACGCTGGAGCTGGCCCCGTCCAAGAAGAAGGACGTGACGATCACTGCGGACGGCTATGCGCTCGAGCCGCTGAACTGAACTTGAGAGGAAATGGCTATGGTAGACACAAAAGTTGACTTGGGTGGACTGAAGATGCCGACTCCCGTGGCGACGGCGAGCGGTACGTTCGGCTACGGTTTCGAATATCTCGGCGCGGTTGATTATGCGAAGCTCGGCGCCGTGACGGCGAAGGGCATTCGTCTTGGTCCGTGGCCGGGCAACGAAATGCCGCGCCACTGCGAGGTGCCGGGCGGGCTCGTCAATGCCGTTGGCCTGCAGGGTACGGGCATCGAGCATTTTCTGGACATTACCGTTCCGTGGTTCCGAGAACAAGTAAAAAGTAAAAGTGAAAAGGGAGAAGGTGCGGATGATTCCGTCCCTAAGCTGATTGCGAACATCTGGGGCGGGAGCGTTGAAGAATATGCCGAGGTCGCAAAGCGGATGGGCGATGCGGTTGACGCGATCGAGATGAACGTCAGCTGTCCGAACGTCAAGGCGGGCGGGCATACCTTCGGACAGGATCCGAAGATTTTGAACGAGGTTGTCTCGGCTGTCCGTCAGGCGACGAAGCTGCCGCTCATCGTGAAACTTGCGCCGAACGTGCCGTCGATCGTCCCGTACGTGAAGGCGTGCGAGGACGGCGGGGCGGACGCGCTTTCGATGATCAACACGTTTCCTGCGATGGTGATTGACATCGAGAAGCGGAAGCCCGTCCTTGCGAACAGGACGGGCGGGCTCTCCGGCCTCGGCATCCATCCGGCGGCCGTCAAGCTTGTCTATGACGCGCACAATGCGACGAAGCTGCCGATTCTCGCGATGGGGGGCGTCTACGAGGCGAAGGATGCGGTTGAATTTCTCCTCGCGGGCGCGACGGCGGTTGCGGTCGGTACGGCGACCTTCACGAACCCCGGAACGGTCGGCGAAGTCTACGACGGCATCGTCGCCTATTGCGAAAAGCATGGGTTTGAGTCCGTTTCCGCCTTGACCGGAAATCTCGATCTGTGATTTGGGTGCACCGAGATATTTATGCACACCCCACATTTCCCGTTGTTGCCGGCATTGATTTCTGACGGCCGGGTATGATATAATTCACCCCAATTATCTCAAAACCGCCCCAAAAGGGCAACAAGGAGTAAAAGAAGCAATGGCCAAGACGCCGAAATTCGCGAACGCCAAGGTGTTCGAGTGGGTTGATCAGTGGAACAAGGTTTGCACGCCTGACAAGATCGTTGTCGTGACGGGCACCAAGAAGGAGCACCTCGCGATCTGTGAGATGATGGTCAAGAAGGGCCAGTTCATCAAGCTCAATCAGAAGAAGCGTCCCGAGTGCTATCTCGCTCGCTCGCATGCGTCCGACGTCGCGCGCGTCGAGGGCCGCACGTTCATCTGCTCCAAGCGCGAGATTGACGCGGGTCCGACGAACCACTGGATGGATCCGGACGTGATGAAGAAGCTCATGCTCAAGAGCTACAAGGGCTGCATGAAGGGCCGTACGATGTACGTGATCCCGTTCGCGATGGGCCCGATCGGCAACCCGATCACCCAGTACGGCATCGAGATCACCGACTCCCCGTACGTCGTCGTCAACATGAACATCATGACCCGCACGGGCGATGCCGTCATCAAGCATCTCGGCAAGGACGGCGAGTTCATCCCCTGCATCCACTCCGTCGGCGCTCCGCTCAAGAAGGGTCAGAAGGACGTGGCGTGGCCGTGCGCGAAGAACATCGATGACAAGTTCATCACGCAGTTCCCGGAAGACCGCCAGATCTGGTCGTTCGGCTCGGGCTACGGCGGGAACGCGCTCCTCGGCAAGAAGTGCTTCGCGCTCCGCATCGCGTCGAAGCTCGCGAAGGATCAGGGCTGGATGGCCGAGCACATGCTCATCCTCACTCTCACTTCGCCCGAGAAGAAGCAGTATCACGTCACGGCGGCGTTCCCGTCCGCCTGCGGCAAGACGAACCTTGCGATGATGCTCCCGAAGCTCCCGGGCTGGAAGCTCCAGACGATCGGCGACGACATTGCGTGGCTCAAGCCGGGCGACGATGGCCGTCTCTACGCCATCAACCCGGAGAACGGCTTCTTCGGCGTCGCGCCGGGCACCTCGAACGACTCGAACCCGAACGCGCTCAAGAGCTGCAAGAAGGGCACGATCTTCACGAACGTCGTCCTCACGCCCGATGGTGACATTTGGTGGGAAGACATGGGCATCAAGGCTCCGAAGGAAGGCATCGACTGGAAGGGTCAGCCCTGCTACGTCTGCGCGGACGATCCGTTCCGCATGGGCCCGAAGCCGGGCATGACGAAGAAGGAGATCAAGGATCTCGGCTACGTCGCAGCGCACAAGAACAGCCGCTTCACGGCGCCGGCGGAGAACTGCCCGGTGCTCGACAAGGCGGGCTTCAACGGCCTCTACAACAAGAAGCCGACCGGCGTGCCGATCGACGCGATCCTGTTCGGCGGCCGCCGTCCCAGCACCATCCCGTTGGTGAACGAGGCGAAGAGCTGGACGCACGGCGTGTTCATGGGCTCCGCTGCGGGCTCCGAGGTCACGGCCGCCGTCATCTCCGACCAGATCGGTCAGGTCCGTCGCGACCCGATGGCGATGTTGCCGTTCTTCGGCTACAACGTTGCGGACTATTTCCAGCACTGGCTGGAGATGGAGCGCACCTCGGCTGATGCCACCAAGCTCCCGAAGATCTACTTCGTGAACTGGTTCCGCAAGGGCGAGGACGGCCGCTTCATGTGGCCGGGCTTCGGCGACAACAGCCGCGTCCTGAAGTGGATCTGCCAGCGCATCGAGGGCAAGGTTGCCGCCAACGAGACGGCGATCGGCAACATTCCGTTCGCGAAGGATATCGATCTCGCGAACAATGACCTCAAGGCGAAGTTCCATGTCGTCGAGGCCGATCTCGAGGAGATTCTCAAGGTCGATGTCGAGGGCTGGAAGAAGGAGATCGCGACGGTCGGCGCGTCCTACGACGAGTATGACGCCAAGGCTTCGAAGGACGCGAAGGAGCGTTCCGCTACCGCGAAGCGTGTCCCGAAGGCCCTCCGTCAGGTCCTCGCCGACGTCACCGAGGCGCTTGGCAAGTAAAGGGATTGTCCGAACGGCGTTCGGACATCTGAACTGAAAAAGCAGCCGCGGCAAAACTGCCGCGGCTGCTTTTTTGGTATACTATTCACAATGAAATTTCTTCTCACGATGGCGGGTCTGGGCGGACTCCTGTATGGAATTGACTTCGGTGCGATTGCGGCGGCGATGCCGTACATCAAGTCAATGGGCATGTTCACCGACGCGCAGGTCAGCTGGATTGTCGGCGCGGTCATGTTTGGCGGCATTATCTCGTCGCTTTCCGCCGGTGTCCTCTGCGACAAGCTGGGGCGCAAGAAGATGATCGTTGCGGCGGCGGCGATGTTCATCGTCGCGATTCCCATCGTGTGCTTTTCGGGCGGTTTCCTTTGGGCGATGATGGCGGGTCGCGTCCTCCAGGGCATGAGCGCCGGCTACATGGCCGTCGTTATGCCGATGTACCTGACGGAAACGTTGCCGCCGGAGATCCGCGGACGCGGCACGGGCATCTTCCAGTTCTGCCTCTGGAGCGGACTCGTCGGCGCGGCGCTCGTCGGGCTCATCGTCGCCGGCTGGCTCGGCGCGGCGGATGCCGAGGGCATCGCCAACGAGACGAAGGACCTCGCGTGGAAGATCAACTTCTGGTGGACGCTCGTCCCGGTCGCGGTATTGTTCGTCGGCGCTCTGTTTCTGCCGGAATCGCCGGTGTGGCTGGAGAGGCGGAAAGAGTTGGGGTCAAGAGTTGGGGCTGGAGAAAGGATGACAGAATTCCAATCTCCAACTCCAACTGCTCGCTCCAGCTTGTTGCAACGCAAATACGTTGTTCCTTTCCTGCTGGCGGTTGCGGTACTGACGTTCAACAAGACGACGGGAATGAGTTCGATCACGAGTTACGCGGTCGTGATCTTCCACAAGGCGGGCTTCACGGGTTCGCTTGGGAATGTCGGCGACCTGGCCATCAAGCTCGTCAGCATGATCACGACTCTCGTCGCGGCGTCGCTCGTCGACCGGAAGGGGCGCACGTGGCTCCTGAAGGTCGGCACGTCCGGCATGACGGTCGGTCTCTTTGCGATCGGTGCGGTGCTTTTTGCGATCGAGAAGTGCGGCGTCACCGCGTCGCCAGTCTCGGGCGGCATCTGTCTCGTCGCGTTCTTCGTGATGGAGATCTTCTATTCGCTCGGACCGGGCATTTGCGTGTGGCTGGTTCTCTCGGAGCTGATGCCGATGCGCATTCGCGCGAACGGCATGGCCATCGCGCTCTTCATGAACCAGCTGACGGCCTGGGGCCTCGCCTCGTCGTTCCTCCCCTGGGTCAACAGCTGGGGCTGGTATTCGATGTTCTTCTTCTTTGCGGCGAATGGCGTCCTGTATTTCCTGATTGCCTGCCTCATTCCCGAAACCAAGGGCAAGTCGCTCGAGGAACTCGAACATCTCTTCGAGAAGAGGTGTTAGGGGTTAGGTGTTAGGGGTTAGGTGTTGGGGGTTAGGGTAGGGATACTTGATGATGAAGAGTTTTAGAGATTTGATTGTTTGGCAAAGGGCGATGTCTTTTGCAGAACATGTCTATAAGATTCAGCGTGGCTTCCCTGCCGAAGAACGATATGGCCTTTGCGATCAATTGCGTCGGGCTGTAGTTTCTGTTCCTTCGAACATCGCGGAAGGGCATGGACGGGATACGAAGAAAGATTATATTCGTTTTTTGTTTCTCGCGAAAGGATCTCTTAATGAGGTTGTCACGCAACTTGAGCTGGCATGTCGTCTTGGTTATTTGCCATCAGGTACTGGCCTGTACGAGGAATCTGCGGAGATAGGCAAGATGTTAAACGCTCTCATTCGAAAGCTAAGAACCCCTAACCCCTAGCCCCTAGCCCCTAACCCCTAACCCCTAAAACCTAACCCCTAAAACCTAACCCCTAACCCCTATGATCAAAGAAACATCAATTAGCTACTATGGGCTGAATTACGTCGAGCACGCGGAGGCCGACTTCAAGGAAATGAAGGCGCACGGTGTCACGCAGGTGATCCTCGCCGTCACCGAATTCGACTTCGACTTCTGGCGGCCGAACATCCCGGCCATCGTCGCGAAGGCGCATGAGCTCGGGCTCCGCGTCCTCATCGACCCGTGGGGCAACGGCAAGTACTTCGGCGGCGAGCAGGTCTCGAAGTTCCTGCAGGACAACGTCGAGAACCGTCAGGTGAGCGCCTTGACGGGCGAAAAGCTGCCGTATGCGTGCTTTAACACGAACAGCTACCGCGACTACTTCAAGAACTTCTGCACGACGCTGGCGCGCGAGGCGAAGCCGGACGGATTCTTCTGGGATGAGCCGCACTACGCCTTCCCGAAGGGGATTGCCTCCATCACTGGCGGCGTGGCGGACGACTGGACATGCTACTGTCCCGTCTGCCGCAAGCGCTTTGAGGACTACTACGGCTATCCGATGCCGCGTTACATGACGAACGACGTCAAGCAGTTCCGCTGGCGCGAGGCGCTCGTCGTCCTCAGCGAGACGTCCAAGGCGCTCAAGGAAATCGATCCGAAGCTGGAGATCACCTGCTGCGTTCACGCGACCCAGAACGGCTACTATGTGAGCGAGTACCGCGGCTATGACAATTGGGACATGGTCGGGGCGTGTCCGTACTTCGACGTCTTCTCGACGACGATCATCAACTGGGCGCTCCCCGAGGACTTCTACCGCGACATCACCGCGCGTACCGTGGCGATCGCGAAGAAGTACGGCAAGAAGTCCGAGCGCTGGCTCATGGGCTACTACAAGCAGCCGAAGGACTGGAAGCAGATCGACAAGTGGGTCGACATCGCCGAGGAGGCGGGCGTCGACCGCCTCGCCGCCTGGACCTACCGCGGCGGCTATGGCACGGTCGTCGGTGCGCCGGACGCGCTCGAGCTTTGGGACAACATCGGCCGCAACTACAAGCGGGTCTGTAAGAAAAGTAAAAAGTAAAAAGGAAAAAGGTGAGCGATTACCTCGGGCAGATAGTCGAAATCCTGCAGCGCATTGAGCGGGAGGAGCGTGCGAAGATGACGGAGGCGGCGGAAACGGTCGCCGACGTCATCTGCCGCGATGGGATTATCTACACCTTCGGGTGCGGACATTCCCATCTGCCCTGTCTCGACACGTTCTACCGCGCGGGCGGGCTCGCCTGCGTCTCGCCGATCCTCGACGAGGACCTGATGCTCCACGACGGCGCGGCGAAGTCGAGCCGCATGGAGAAGATGCCGGGAATCGCCGCGGAGGCGTTCCGCCGCCACCACGTGACGCCGAACGATTTGATCGTCGTTATTTCCGCGAGCGGCAAGAATGCTGCGCCCGTCGAGATGTGCGAGTGCGCGAAGAAGGCGGGCGTTAAGCTCGTCACGATTTCGTCCTCAGCCTACATCGACCATGGCGCGAAACTTCTCTCGCTCGGCGACATCGCCGTCGATTGCAAGGTGCCTTACGGCGATGCCGTCATCGATGTCGGCGAAGCGAAGATGGGAGGGCTTTCCACCTACGCCTCGCTCTTCATCCTTAACTCGATTCTGATCGACGGCGCTAAGAAGGCGCTTGCAAAGGGGACAGTTCCTCCAGTCTACCGCAGCGGCAACGTCGAAGGCGGTACGGCGAAGAACATCGCGCTCGAAGAGCGGTATTTCGGACGAATCAAAAGATTGTGATAGACAATAAATTACCAGTTGTGATATAATTTCGTCGTCAACAGGTAATATATTATCCGTTATGATTCTTGGGACCAAGAGTGAAGTCTTGCATGACATTGGCGAGCGGATGCGGAAGCGGCGCTTGCGGTTGAACTTGTCCCGCGCAGAGGCCGCGGAGCGAAGCGGAATTTGCGAGTCGACACTCAAGAACTTTGAGGGTGGCAGTGGAATTTCGCTTTGGGGGTTCGTTTCCCTTTGTCGGACTTATGGACATGATGCGTGGCTTTATGACTTGGAGCCGGAGAGTGTTGCGGACTATGCAGATCGGATTCGTCCGGTGAAGAAGCGCCTGCGGGCGGCTAAGCGGAAGGAGGCTGTCCATGTATGAGCGCGTGACGACATTGGATGTCTTCCTGTGGGGACGGCATGTTGGTGCGCTGGCGCCTGACAGCGGCACGAACTATGTCTTTCAGTATGATCCGAAGTTCGTCAAGTCGGGGATTGAGATTGCACCGTTTATGTTGCCGTTGCGCGAGGAGCTCTATCACACCTCCGAGATGGAATTGCCGTCCAAGGCATTCTGGGGTTTGCCCGGCGTCTTTGCCGATTCTCTGCCAGATGCCTTTGGTAACCAGCTGATTAACGAGTGGATGGCCGAGCAGCGCATTCCGCCGACTGCGATTTCGTCTTTGGACCGTCTTGCGTATGTCGGCGACCGTGCGATGGGTGCTCTGACTTACGAGCCGCGGCGGGGACCGGACGCGCATTGTCCGTCTGCCCTCGACATGCGCGAGCTGGTGAGCGAGGCTCGCTTGGCGCTGAATAGCCGTCTGGGCAAGATGAACGGAGCGGATGCGCTTCGGGAAATCATCCGTGTCGGTACGTCGGCGGGCGGCGCACAGGCCAAGGCGGTTGTGGGTTGGAACCGCGAGACAGACGAGTTCTTGGCTGGCACGGGCGATCTGCCGGAAGGATTTGAGCATTGGCTCGTGAAGTTCTCGCCGCTCGGGATGGAAGAAGCGGGCGAGAACGAATACAACGTCTATCGCAAGGCCATTGCCGCCGGCATCAAGATGAGCGAGTGCAGAATCTATGAGTTGGACGGCGTGAAGCATTTCATGACGAAGCGTTTCGACCGCGACGGTAACCGGCGTCATTTTTTGCAGACGTATTGTGCGATGAAGCACTTGCCGCACGCAGCCCCACGTGCGCTGAAGACCTACGAGGGGCTGATCAACACGGCTGTCGAATTGAACCTCGGCTATGAGACGTTGGAGCAGCTGTTCCGCCGCATGGCGTTCAACGTCTACATTGAGGAAGTCGACGACCACACGAAGAACTTCTCCTTCCTGATGAAGGAAGGCGGCGAGTGGGAGCTCGCGCCGGCATACGATCTCACGGGCTATCATTTCTCCGCCGAAGACAAGGACTTCGAGGCCTGGTCGAATCCGCACGTCCTCTCCGTGAACGGCAAGACGGGGCTCATCACCGACGAAGACCTGCTGACCGTCGCCGAGCGTTTCGGCATCGGCACGGCGAAGCGCGCGCTGCGGGAAGTCAAAGAGGCCGTCGGCGCAGTTTGAGAAGTGACATAATGCGTGTGTTCTTGGGGCGAAAGCCGTAGGAACGTTGATCCTTGAATTGGGGAAAAGAGCTAAATGTTATTTTGAAAATGGGATTTAGCTCGTTTTGCCGTGATATAAATCTAGAATGAAGTTGTGATATAATACTGTTCCGTAAAGGAAATGGCGAGGGAATGGCACGGATTGCGATAATCGGCTTGGTTGGGCGCTCGATGTTTTTCG
>JAEDMC010000227.1 GCA_016303225.1 Kiritimatiellia bacterium | reverse complement strand
CTTCATGACGTCCATCACGAGGAGTTCGTCGCCCTTGCGGACCTGCTGCCTGTTCGAGGCCGTGAGCCGGAGAACCGTGCCGGGGACGGGTGCCTTCACTTCCGTGCCGCCCGCGGGAACTGCGGCGGCAGCAACCGTCGTCTGCTGCGCGACGGCTACGGCCGGCTTGCGCTTCGGCTTCTGAGCGTCATCTGGCAGAAGGTGCTCGAATTTGCACACAAACCGACTGGAATGCCTGATCACCACGATCATCAGCCAAAGGAACAAATACACGAAACCCATACCGAAAATCATCAGCACGAGCCCTTGCCCCATCATTTCCATCTTACTGCCATCTCCTTGTCTTGGAGGGCAGTCACCCTAACCGCCCCCTCAATAGAGGAGAATGCAGTTAGGTTGAAAAAAGTTCACTGTCTCAACGTTTCGCCGACGAAACTCCAATTTCTCAATCCTCGTCCTCACGCTTGCGGCTGCGAACGAGAAGCGAACGCACGCGACGGCGGATGGCCTCGCGGCAGAAGCCGAGGAATGCCAGCGTGGTCAAGTGGCTGTCCTGCGGCACAGTCTGATTTGCCGGACGAATCTCATCACAATGAGCGACAATCTCCGAGCGGTCGGACGATTGGTCAAGGACATTCGGGACAAAACCGAGCAGCAAAGTCAGCGAGGCGGCGACAAGGGCGATCCGGGCAAACACCGTCCTGATGGACACATCCTTCCCCTCGAACTCCTTGCTCTCGCGAATGCGCGTCACCAACCGATCTGCGAAATCGTCCGGCAAGCGCACGTTCGCGCATGTCAGGAATGCCTCCTCGACCTTCTTCTCTTCATCCTTCATGCTTCGCCTCCCAACCCTTTGATGCCCTCCGCCGCAAGCGCCGCACGGAATGCGGCCTTCGCATTGTAAAGCCGCGACTTGACCGTACCGACCGGAATCTCCGCCATCGCCGCAATCTCCTCCATGCTCCTGCCTTCGAAGAACCTCAACACCAGCACTTCGGCCAAGATGTAGGGAATCCTCCTGAGCGCAAGGCGAATCCCCTCCGCGTCAACGCCCGAAAGCGCGTCCACAAGCGACGTGTCCTCCTCTTCGGGAAGATCCGTCACCGAGCCGACCGAAACGACGTCGGGCCCCTGACGGCGCAAGTCCATGCGACGGAAGTTGAGCATGATCACATAAAGCCACGAGAAGAACTCTCCCTTCGGCTCGTACTGCCCGATGCGCGAAACCGCCCGCTCAAAAGTCCGGAACACCAGTTCCTCCGCGTCCTCGGCATTCCGGCAGAGGAGAAGCGCAGCGGCATAGAGCCGATTGCCGTATTCGGCCACCAGCCGCCGCGCACCGCTTTCGCAGTCCGTCCGAATCTCATCCCAAATGCCGCGCATTCTTCACCAAGTTCATCTAGCGGGTTTTGCAGCCGTTGGCGGAGCTGTTCGTGTTCGCACCGGAGGTCGTGCGCGTCAGGGTCCGGTCATAGAACGTGTAGAGCTGCTTGTCCTTTTCAAATCTTCACCGCAGTTCCTTGTCAGCGCACCAGCAGCATTGTGCCGTTGCCGACCGGATTCTCGTAGCAGCCGAGGTCGACGCGACCCATCTTGCGCGGATTGCCGTCGAGATCGGTCGCCGGCAGGTTGATGCGGCGAACGCCGCAGTCGCGCGCAGGAGAATTGACGGACAGGTGCCAGTTCTGCGCCGCCGGGTCGGCGAAAATCTTCGCCGCGTCGGGTTCGCAGAGCCAGCCCGCGACTTCCGTGTCGGCGAGGTTGCGGTTGCAAGCCGTCGGAACGTCCGTCTTGAACGAGAAGTCAGAACCCGAGTCGGTGCGCACATTCGCCGCGAAAATGCAGTTCGTGACGCCGAGAGCGCCTTCATCCGTCAGAACGGTGGAGGTGCTAAGCTCGTTAGACACGACCGTGCAGTTGACGAAAGCGCCGGCGCTGCCCCTTGCCAACGGAGTTCCAACAGTATCCTTGTTGCGGGCAATGAGGCAGTTCTCGATGTGGGCGCCGCCCGTCGCCTTGACGATCGCCTTGGAGTCAACGCCTCCTGTTGTAGTCTCGTTGTTGGTGATCACGCAATGGGTGACGAGGGTGTTCTTGCCGTCAGCCGACACCGCGCCGATTCTTCCCCAGTAGCCGTAGTTCTTCATCCCGCGGATGATACAGTTCGAAATGACACCATAACCTTCGAGATTCCAACCCGGACGGTTCACCGCCGCACCGTCAAAAGTCAGGTCGTGGATGAACGTGCCAGCCTGCGTATTCCTGAAGCCAGGTTCGGTGTCATTGACGCCCGTATACTTCACGACGGTCCTCGCCGGATCAGACTCGTAACCGTGGATGTCGAGCGTCTTGTCGACGAGTATCTGGGTCGTGACATTGTGGGTGCCATTGGAGAGGACGATCTCCATGCCGTCAATCGCGGCGGAAACCGCCTCGGACAGGGTTGCCGCCGCCGTTGCAAAGCTGCCATAGGGGAATGCGAAGCCAGAATTGTTGCTCACGACGTAAATCGTCTTCGGCATCAGGTAGAGAAGATTCGGGAAGTCCTGAGTCGCCGACTTGCCCGCCGTCTTGTCCTCCACCGTCAAAATCGGCGAATAGCGTCCGCCCTGCGCGAACGTATGCTGCACCTTGTTCGTGCTGGTCGTCAGATCGACCGTGCCGTCGCCGTCGAAATCCCACGCGTACTCGCAGACGTCGTCCTCGCTGACGCCGGAGACCTCAAAGGTCACCGTCACCGGCACGATAGCCTTGCTCACGTCGGTCTTGAGGCCGAGCGAGAACGTGGAGGTGTCGTATTCGTACGCGCCGATGTCGATCGTGCCGTTCATGACGCGGGTAAAGTTAGCAAGGTCCAGGGCTGGCGGATCGGACACCTCCGCGCCCTTGTCGATCAGCACCGAGCCAGGCGCAACGGTGTAGTCGCCGTTCGCGTAGCCGGCGAAGAGGTTCGCCGGAGTGTCCCTGACGCAGGTGCCGTTGAGCTTCTCCTCGTCGTCGCAGGCGCAGTTGAGGAACTTCTCATACAGCGTCTTCTGGTCGGGATCG
Source organism: Kiritimatiellia bacterium (assembly GCA_016303225.1). Classification (GTDB taxonomy): domain Bacteria; phylum Verrucomicrobiota; class Kiritimatiellia; order RFP12; family UBA1067; genus UBA1067. The sequence goes on along the minus strand of JAEDMC010000227.1, from coordinate 959 downwards.
ACATTGTTGTAGCTGGCACCTTTCCAGTCCGACACGTTGCCGACGATCACGCAGTTCTTCACCGTCGAATTCGACGATATCCGCACGCCGCCGCACTTGCGCGCGCTGTTGCGGACGATGGTGCAGTTCTCCAGCGTCCCGTACGGCACATAGGCGCCGCCGGCGCAGCACTCGCCGGTCGTGGCCAGCTCGTGGTTGTCGGCGATCAGGCAGTTCGAGGCCTTCGAGCCGAAGCCGAGCTGTACGCCCGCCGTCTTATCATTTCCAGACGAGCCCGTGAAGTTGTTGGTGACGACGCTGTGCGTCAGCAGCGCATACTGACTCATCAGGTGAACCGCAGCGCTCGACCAGTAGCCGTCGACGTATCCGCCGCGGATGACGCAGTTCGACGCCGTGCCGCCGTTCTCAAAGATCTGCAGGTTGCTGCCTTGATCATCCCGCAGCGATCCGTTGGCCAACACGACCGAGTGGAGCAACGCCTGCGGATGGTCGATCTTGACGTTCCTACACTTATTCTGCGCGTCAATGACGACGTCCTCGGGATTGCCCGTCTCGCCGTGGACGTCAATCGCTTTGTTGATCAAGAGCTGCTCCGTGGTCTTGTAGGCGTCCTTAGACTTGAGCAGCACGATCTCATCTCCGTCCTTCGCGGCGGCCAGCGCGGTCTTCAGGTTCGGCGCGGCGGTTTCGCGCGTCGCGTACGGATATTCGGCGTTGGCATTGCCGTTGGTGACGTACATCACGAGCGGCAATTCGTCAGCGACGGCAACCGCACCTGCCGCAATGCAAAAAACTCCCGTCACGATTGATTTCACCGCGTTCATGTTTTTCTCCTTTAAAACAATCATATTGTAGCCCGCCAGCCATCAGCCATCGCAACATTCGCAGCGTAGACCGTGCTGGCATTGGACTTTACCCGTTTTTTTCATTGTTGAAAATCCAGCCCTCCGGCACCGCCT
>JAEDMC010000226.1 GCA_016303225.1 Kiritimatiellia bacterium | reverse complement strand
GTATCTGTCCTTCAACTCGACCATCAGCCGATTGCGCGGTTTGATGCTGCCAAGGATAGACTCCTCCACATGGACTGGGTGATTGTCACGAACCACGACCAGGAGGAAAGCCCCTCGTCCACACTGACGGATCTTTCTTGCTACATCTGGCAAAGAAGGACCATAGAAACTCCGATATCCGACCGCCGCCGAACCGTTAAACCGCAATTCCCGCACGGCGACCACCTCAAGATGCTTCCGAATATCGTTTAGTATAAGCCGTTCTTTGCGGCGAGCCTTCTCCCAAAGAACGAAAAGATGCTGTTCTGGCAGAGCGCTCATGAGTCACCTCTCAATTCTCGCGGCAATGCACCTGACGCCGTGAAGGAGGCCACGATACGGTCAATACCACACGCCAGACACGCACTGATTCGATGATGTCCTTGCCGTATGGAATCTTTTACGCCACCCGTGCGGCACAACATTATACGAATAGGTCTCGTCTCATCGTATCCGACTGACTTCAGACTATCCATCAAACGGTGCATAGCAGCCTGCCGATCCTCGTTGTCCCGCGGCTGGGGTGCATCAACAGACCGAATGGTCCGTTCGAGTCCGAGCTGGCGAATTGCCAACGCAGAGACGTGATAACGTCCCGTTCCGTGATAACGGTAATGATTCCGAAAGACCCGAATCAATGTCGCAAACAAGTTCCATTTGGCGACGGCTGGCTTGAAGACGACACGCGTGGACACCGCCGCATGGGGATCCTGCGCAGCCAGGACCTCGCGGCCGCGCAACAACACATCCGGGCCATCCGGACGAATGAAGAGGATCACCGCGTCTTTCGGCAATGCCTCCTCTGGAATCGGCTCGCCCACATAGTCGGGCAGGGACACGAGGTCAGCGGCCTCAAGCGGATAGACGTGCGACGACCAGCCGAGATGGGGAAGCCGACTCACCGGAGGACCTCCATTTCAACTTTGAACAACATACCGCATCATCCTCTACCACGAATGAACGAGGCCGCATCGATGATTGAATCGAAGTAGCCGTTTCCGCGGACCGCTTTCGACAAACGTCCGGCATAGATGAGCGCCGTACGGACACTGATCGTATGCGGCACTTTCAACTTCGAAACTTTCTCGGCGACTTCGCGCTCAATGGACTCACCGATTTCCGCGCGACGCTTCACCTCGACCAACGTGACGGACTTTCGCGTCTGCACAAGAAGATCAATCTGCACACCAGGCCCCTTTGCGTCGGCCGCCTTGCGGAACGGCGCCGCAGAAAATATCTGTACGCCATCCAGATGAAGCGGTTTCAAGAGCATCCTGAAATTATTGAGAACCAGATTTTCAAATGCAAGGCCCATGATCGAATTCCATTCCGGCAGATTCTCAAGAGATACGAACGCATAACGGCCATCGGAAATCTCTGGGGCATGTGGTTTCACATATTTCAGATAAAATCTGGCGTAATTGTCCCTCAGTCGATAACGCACCATGCGCATCCGCTTGCCGCTTTCAGGATTGAAGCCGTGTTCAATCGCCACGAAACCGGCCAATTCAAGCTCCTTCATCATCGCCGTAAACTGTCCGTTCCGCGCCACACCCAATGACGAAGCAAGTTCCGTCGCCTCCCGGGCGCCCTCCGCCAACGCCTCAAGCGTACGCCGCTTCACGACAGAATTCGCGGCAAAGACCGTCGAAAAGATGTCGTCAAAATCCCGGAAGAGATACCCATTCGGACGGAAACACATCCGTTTGATGTTCTCATCCGCCGAGAGAGCCGGATCCACCTCTTCCAGATAACGTGGTACGCCTCCCGTGACCGAGAGGACATCCATAATCTCTGCCGGCGCGATTCGCGACCGGGCCTTCCCCCAGAAAGAAGCAGCCTCCTCGATCGAAAGCTCGGGCACGACAACATCCAGGGAAATGCGACCGACAAATCCCGTGTTGGAAAGAATATTCTCATCAATCCAACTGGAGACAGATCCGCAGACGACAACAACCAGCTCCGCGTGCGAATGCCAGCGCTTGTCCCACGCAAATTTAAGTTCCCCGGGGAAATTCGGATCAAACTTGCCCATCCAGGAGATCTCGTCGAGCAGCAAGACCGTTCGGCGATCTCGGGGCAGACGCTCGGAGAGTTCCTTAAATGCATCGAACCAGCTCTCAAAACGACGGAAAGGAACGTTCGCCAATTCGGCCAGACGACGCGCAAAGGCATCGAGCTGGTCTTGATTCGTCATTTTGGAATGCGGCGGCAAGCCCTCGAACGACCAGAAGACAGCCTTGCCCAATTCGGCAAAACGCTCAACAAGCGTCGACTTGCCGATGCGACGGCGGCCACGGCACGTCATGAGCTTTGCCTTCGAATTGCGCCAAAGCTCCAACATCTCCTCAAGGAGATCCGTCCTACCGTAAAAAGTACCTGTCATGCGTGTCCCCGTTTCCACATGATTATAGCATCTTAAGAGCATGTGCACAATACGAATAGTCTTAAAAACGCCAAATCACATACTTTAAGACTATTGAGTGTGGAACCCAAGATGCCCATCCTCAACCGCCCCAACAGAGGAACCGACTCATCGATAGACCTCCGGCGCCCACTCGTAGTCTTCCGAGAACTCTTCGCCCAACGTCGCCTCGACCATGTACCTGAGCGTGCGCTGCGCATTGAAGAGTGCATGGTACTTCGCCCGCCCCGCGGCGGCGACGGCGCGGCGCGCATCGTCGTGCGAATTGAAGAAGGCGATCTTCTCCGCGAGCTCGTCGGGCGTGTGGAAATAGACCGTCTCCTTCTCCGAGAAGAAGTCCTGCATCTCGTTTCCGTCATACTGGAAGGTCAAGACGCCATTTCCCATCAGATGCGTGATGCGGTCGGAGGCGTACCACTTCCAGTTCTCGAAGCGGTTGATGGAGAGCCCCATCTTCGATGCGGCGATCGCCTCCTCGTAGGCGCGTCCGACGACGAGTGGTTTCCCCATGCCGAAGAAGCCAAGACGTACGGATGGATCAAGTTTGGGCATCAGTGCGTCCAGAAGCTCTTTGCGGGCATCGGCCAGTGCGGGACGCCCCGCGAAGAAGAGATCATAGGCGAAGTCCGTCTTGGACGAATTGTCCTCAACCTCAAACGAAGGGTCGCTGGGATTCGGATAGAACCCCACGACGTTCCGGACGGTCTTCCACTCCTTTAGCTTCTCTCCCGCGGTCGTCACGAAGATGGCATCGCACGACTCCTTCCGCCGCGCGATCTGGGCGCAGCAGTGCGCCGTCTCGACGGGATCGCAGTTGATGTGGACGATCTTCACGCCCGGCACGACCTGGTGGATACGGTCCAGCGTCTCGTTCGTCACATAGTCGCAGTGGCTCAGGAAGACGAGATCGGGCTTCCAGTTCTTCGCCGTCTTCACGAGCCGCGCGTTCATCATCTTCGCACCGATGTTCCGCATGAATCCCAGGGGCGCCAGGAAACGGGTGATGTCGCGCTCGGAGAACGAGAGCACCTGCCAGTTGCTGCGAATCGCCCCCGCCATCAGACGCATGTCGATGCCCGTGCGGCCATTGCCCCAGTGGCGCGTGAGGAAATTCCCCACGAACAGAATGCGCGGCGCGGCCTTCATTTCTTGGCCTCGCGCATCTGCAGCTGCTCAAGCTCCGCCGCCTTCGGCGTCTTGCGGAAGTAGTTGTAGTTGAGCACCCAGCACGAGGGGTGCCGCCGGATCACGCGCTCGAGATCCGACAGGCATCGCTGCGTCATGCCCCAGACATCGCGGGCCTCGGCGGCCGAATAGCTCGAGATCGCCTCGCAGCGGTAGCGGCCGTCCTTCAGCGGACGCGACCAGGCGACGATCAGCGGCACCTTCCCCTTCGCCGCGAAGAAAGCGGGCGCCGCGGAAACGGGAATGGGTCGCCCGAAGAACCGCACCCAGATGCCGCCATCCTCCGCCTTCACGACCTGATCGACAAGCAAACCAAGCGACTTCCCCTCCTTGAGTCCCTTCATCAGAGGCCGGAATGCGCCATCGGCTGGGACGATCTCCTGCCCGAT
>JAEDMC010000225.1 GCA_016303225.1 Kiritimatiellia bacterium | reverse complement strand
TTGAGAAGGTCTCATTTGGGAGAGATTCGGATATGAAGAGACAGATGATTGGATTTACGTGCGGTGCACTGGCCGTGTTGGCTATGGCTTCGACGGCGTGGGCGAAAACGGTGACGTGGACGGTCGCGGCCGGTGAGACGAAGACGTTCACCGACATGGTGAACGGCGGCGCGGACGTCGTCGCGGGCGACACGATCATCAAGAAGGGGCCCGGCGTTCTCCAGGTCGATTCCGCCCATAAGATCAAATGCACGGTCACCGTCGAGGAGGGCGTGTTCCATGTTACGGGCCTCAAGATGGGCAACGGCGGCACGGTGACCGTCAAGAAGGGGGCGTGCCTCTATCTTTCTGGTGGCACAGCGCAGATGCTCGAGAGCTGGACGTACAACGTCGCAGGCGAGGGCACGGGCGTGGACCCCTATCTGGGTGCAATTGTCGTCAATGGCAACAACGGCAACGGGCAGATATTGTACGGCACCTTCAACCTGACGGACGATGCGACATTCTACACGTGCAAGGGCATTGTCAACAATATGTTCTCGGGTGCGGGCACATCCTCCGGTGCTGTGCTCAAGATGAACGCCCATACGCTGGCCCTGAAGGGGCCGGACGCTTCTGCCAAGTTCCGTGCGCGCTGGGCGTTGGAAATCAACGCCTCCGGACCGTTTGTCGTTGACGGACTCGTCTACTCGCGTCATGCCGATTCCGCCTCGACCATGGATGTCTATACGCCCAATATTTCCGAGATGAAGATGGTCAACGGGGCGATTGTCTCGCTGGACGGCTACTATTTCCAGAAGGTCAACCAGTTCGACTGCGCGGCCGGCACCTCGTTCGGCTATTCGTCGGCGGTGAAACCGGAGCTCGGCGAGGCTGGCGCGTTCAAGGGAACGGTCAAGAAGGTCATCGGCTGTCCGAGCGTCCTTTCCGATACGGTGCTGACGATCGACAAGGCGTTCGTCGTGCGCGGCGGCGACCTGGCGGCGGGCAACAAGCTGTCGTCCGTCAATGCGCTGACGTTTTCGAGCGACTGCACGCTCGACGTGATGGAACTGGGCGAGCTGGACTACACGCCGGGGACCGTCTACACGGTCGCTGTGTCCGATGCGTCGGTCGTCGGTACGCCGACCCTGATTGGCGACGCGGCGAACCTCTTCACGGTTGCCAATACGGGCACGGCGATCACAATCACGGCGAAGCCGAATGCGGGCGGCACGTTCCTGCCGGGCACGGAAAATGCGGCGGCGAACACGGCCGCGCTGGCGACGTTCTGCGCGGGGGCGACGGACGGCATGAACGTGCTTCTCTCGAAGGGCGACTACTACTTCACGGGAGATTTCGATCTCTCGGCGATGACGGCGAAGAACGTGACGATCCATTCGATCGACAATGCGGCGACGATCCATGCGACGCTCAAGCTCGGCGCAGCGGAGAAGCTCACGGTCGAGGGACTGACGGTCAAGGGTCTGGACGGCCCGATGGTCATCGCCTCGGGCACGCAGGGCCTTGTCCTCAAGGATCTGACGGCCGATGCCGTGGTCGGCTCGTATGGCGATCCCGTAGGTGAAGGGGAGGAGGCGGTTCAGAAGAAGTATCCGTTCGTGATGAACGGCGTCACCGATCTCGAAGTGTCTGGCTTCAGTTCCGTCAACAATGGCGAGAACATGTGGGACGATCTGTGCCTTTTCTCGGGCAAGGGTTCTCAGTCTGAGGCGAGCGTTGTGCGTGACGGTGAGATCGTGCTTGTCGCGCTGAAAGGGAAGTCGTCCGAACCCAATTCCAGTTGGTATCACATGTCGATGGTGAAGCGCGATTTGAACCTTGTTGATGCGGCTTGGGCGGATAAGAAGGTTGTCATTACCGGTGATGGTGCGACCGTGGATGGCGGTGTCAATCTGGCGAAGCTTGGTGTAAAGGGCGTGATGGTCAAGAAGGGACAGTATGTCGCTCGTAGTGATGCGGCGCTCGGCGTGGCGAAGGCGCCGGTGGAGGTGAAGGACGGCGGTGCTCTGTGTCTGGCGAACGATGGCCAGTCGATCAACTCCCGTACGGTCAAGTTCGAGGGTGACGGCCTCGGCGGCGTGAATCCGGCGATTCGCTTTACGGGGAAGGCCGTCTGGAATAAGGCTGAGTCGATCACCTATGAACTTACGGGCGATGCGACGATGTACAACAACTCGACGGGAGAGAACGGCACCTTCCTCTTCTCGACGATCAAGATGAACGGACACAAGCTGACGTTGAAGGGCATCGCCAACTCGAACTACCGCTTCGGGCGGACCTGCCTCTGGTCCGGCGGCGGCGAAGTCGTCGTCGCGAGCGGTGTGGCGGTGTCGGCCGCAACAAAGGAGAAGGGCAGCGACGGCTACAGAGTCAAGAGTGGCGAAGCTCTGCCGACTTTCACCTTCCAGGGAACGTCCAAGTTCCTGCCGGACAATGCGGACATTTTCAATCTCATCAAGAACGTGACGTTCGCGAATGCGGCAATCCTATCCACGAAGAGTGGCGTGACCGACGTCGCCGCAACCTTCGACACGCTTCAGGGGGCACCGAGTGTCGGCGATGGCATTGCCAAGGTCACGGTCAACAAGACGTATCTCGCCAATAAGGCCGATCTTGTTGCAGGCAAGGCATTGACGCTCTCGAAGCCGCTGACGTTCACGGACGGTGCGACGGTGACGCTCGACGACCTCACGGCCTACGAGAAGCCGGTGAAGACGTTGATTGCGACGGCTTCGTCGATCATCGGCAAGCCAAAGCCCGATGCCGCCGCTGAGGCGGCCGGCTGGCGCGTCGCGAAGGAAACGAACGCGGACGGAACCGTTTCGCTCTATCTCGGTCCGATTTCCAACCTGACGATCTTCGTGCGCTGATTCATTCGTTCCGCTGAGAATCGAGGGCCTGGAAACGGAATCCCTGTCTGGTGATGCAACAAATGGAAGAAAAGCACGAGAAAACGCCCGAGGACCTCGCGGCCATCGCCTATCTTGATCGGCTTCGGAATGGTGAAGGGGAGGCGATGCCCGTGAATCTGCCGCGTGCGTGCGTCGTCGAGGTGACGGACTACGAGGAGGTTCCGAAGGCCAACGAGAAGTATGCGATGGTGGCTGTCACGGACGGGACGCGGTCGTGGAAAATGTGCATCAACCGTTATTATCTCGATGCCGGCATGCGGGCGCTCTTCGTCTCGGAGGATGCGGCGCTTCCGATTGACGACGAGCGCTTCGACAATCTCGACGCCGTGAAGCTCAAGGAGCGCGTCTTCAATTTCGGCTTTGGCGTGAAGGTGCGTCATTTCGTCATTCACGTCAAGCGCGTCATCTACCGTTTCAACTGTGGCATCCTCTATCCGCTTGACGACTTTCACGAGATTCTGGACGCTCCGTTGGGCACGGACGTGTCGGCGCGACTTCGGATCGACAGCCTCGCCGACCTCCAGGCGCATCTTTCCGCGCCGCGTCCGAAGCGGCCGAAAACGCAGACCTTCGTTCCCAAGGCGAAGCGCAAGCCGAAGAAGATGTCGTTCTTCGAGAAGATCAAAGCGCAGCGCGACCGCCTCTTCGGGTGACGATCCTTCTTCGTAACGGACATTCCCGATCCAAGTGTGGCGATTTGGTGGTGTTATGCAGCGCACGATAGACACGGAAGGGAGGGTGTGATATAATTTACTTAATCCAAATAAAGTAAATGGGGGTTAAGTAATATGAATTTCTTTGGGCGAGAGAAGGAAATTGAGATCTTGCGGCGAGAGCGTGAGCTTTCGCTGGAAAACTCGCGTTTTACTGTTGTTTCCGGTCGTCGGCGCATTGGTAAAACCGAGCTTGTCGGCCAGGCGCTGAATGACGGAAATGGCGATTATGTCTATCTTCTTTTGACACGGCAGACCGAACATAACCTTGTCGCCTCCCTGCAGCATGATGCGGAGGAGGCCTTGGACGGGCGGTTGAAGATTTATGGCACCTGTGAGAAGTTACGTGACCTTTTGCGTGAAATCATGCGTTTGGCCGAGGAGCGGCCGCTGACTCTTGTCATTGATGAATT